>JAZUOA010000197.1:0-2393 GCA_045604445.1 Acutalibacteraceae bacterium | reverse complement strand
ATAGCTTTATTATGTTTAATGTTTATGCTCAGAGAGCTACTAACCCCAAGGATATGGATAGCAGCTTCAATAAGCTTCTTCATAAGGAAAATATGAAAGCATTTCGTTACATAATGGCTTCGTATGCACAGGGTAAAACTCCTGCGGTATGGGCGGCTTGGGGTACAATTATTGAAAAAAGACCATATCTTATACCTTGCGTTAAAGAAATGATTGAAATAGGGAATGAATATGGTGCGAAATGGTATAGTGTAGGCAAAAAATCTGTTAAAGGGCACCCTCATCATCCTCTTTATCTTAAAAATAACAGCCCTGTTGAAAGCTTTGATATTGAGGGGTATATTTCAACAATTATTGCTGAATAAGCCGATAGTTGTAACTGTTGACAATTATAGATGAATTATGATATACTTTCCGAGTATTCGATAAGGAAAAAAGCATTGACGAGAACGAAGCTTTATTTTGCGAATAACGGTGGTGTACTGATGTTTTTCTCGTCCTTTAACTCAGGTTGAAGGATGAGTTTTATTTATTTAAGAAAAGGAATGAGTATTTTGCCGATTACGGAATACCTTGTAAACAATGCCGTAAATTATAAAAATGAAACGGCTCTTGTTGAAATCAATCCCGAGGTTCAGGAAAAAAACAGAATGACCTGGAGGGAGTATTCCCTTATTGAGCCCGGTAACACAAATTCCGGCAGAAGGGAAATGACCTGGGGCGAATTTGATAAAAAGGCGAATCGTTTTGCTAATCTTTTGCTTTCCAGAGGTATAAAAAAAGGTGATAGAGTAGCGATTCTTCTTATGAATAGCCTTGAATGGTTACCCGTTTATTTCGGTATTCTTAAAACGGGCGCTCTTGCTGTACCCCTTAATTATCGCTATACTGCAGAGGAGATTAAATATTGCCTTAAGCTTTCTGATAGCGATGTGCTTGTTTTCGGTCCTGAATTTACAGGCCGTGTTGAAGAAATAAGCCATAGAATTCCTGATGTTAAGTATACATTTTACGTGGGAGAGGATTGCCCTACTTTTGCAGAAAGCTATGATGAGCTGGTTACATATTGTTCATCAAAGGCGCCTGATATTGTTCTTTCGGATGATGATGAAGCGGCTGTTTATTTTTCTTCCGGTACAACAGGTTTCCCGAAAGCTATTCTCCATGCTCACAGAAGCTTGGTTCACGCCGCAAAAACAGAGCAGGCTCACCATTCACAAGGGAGAGACGATGTTTTCCTTTGTATTCCGCCTCTTTATCACACAGGTGCAAAGATGCATTGGTTTGGTTCTCTTATTACGGGAAGCAGGGCGGTTATCCTCAAAGGCGTTAAACCATCTTGGATAATTAAAACCGCAAGCGAGGAAAAGTGCACAATTGTTTGGCTGCTTGTTCCGTGGGCTCAGGATATTCTCGATGCTATTGACAGCGGTGAGATTGATTTAAAAGAATATACGCTTTCTCAATGGAGGCTTATGCATATAGGTGCTCAACCTGTTCCGCCCAGCCTTATTAAAAGATGGTTGAATGTGTTCCCCCATCATCAGTATGATACAAACTACGGATTAAGCGAATCGATAGGTCCCGGTTGCGTTCATCTGGGCGTTGAAAATGTTCATAAGGTAGGTGCAATCGGTAAAGCCGGCTTCGGTTGGCAGGTTGCAATTGTTGATGAGAATAAAAAGCCTGTTGCAAAAGGTGAGGTCGGAGAGCTTGCTGTTAAAGGACCCGGGGTTATGACCTGTTATTATAAGGATGAAAAAGCAACTAACGATGTTCTTCGGGATGGTTGGCTTTATACGGGTGATATGGCTCAGGAGGATGAGGATGGTTTTATTTTCCTTGTAGACAGAAAGAAGGATGTTATAATTTCCGGCGGTGAAAACCTTTATCCCGTTCAGATTGAAGACTTCCTCCGCAAGCATGATGCTATAAAGGATGTTGCTGTTATTGGTCTTCCTGATGCTCGTTTGGGCGAAATTGCCGCCGCTATTATCGAGGTTAAAGACGGTGAAAATCTTACAGAAGATGATATAAATGATTTTTGTTTTGATTTACCGAGATATAAACGACCGCGTAAGCTTATTTTTGCGAAGGTTCCCCGTAATCCCACAGGTAAGATAGAAAAACCTAAGCTTCGCGAAATGTATTGCGGTGAAAGCGTTGTTGCTACTCAGAATGAAATAAAAAAATAAGTTATAAGAGGTACATATATGAAAAAGTTGCTATTGGGTAATGAAGCTGTTGCAAGAGGTCTTTATGAGGCAGGCTGCAGAGTTGCTTCCAGCTATCCCGGTACCCCCAGCACAGAGGTTACCGAATGTATTTCAAAATATGATGAGATTGTAAGCGAATGGGCACCTAATAAGTCGGATGTAGCCATGTCGTTCTGT
>JAZUOA010000196.1:0-12457 GCA_045604445.1 Acutalibacteraceae bacterium | reverse complement strand
TGACCTCTCCGATGGTGACTCTGCTCTCGCTTATGTTGACAGCTACGCTGATAACCTGGAGGCAGACCCCAACTTCGAAGCAAACGTTGAAACTGCTATCAACAAGGTTCGCGAATCAATTCCTCAATATGCGACCTTCTGGGCATTGCTTGCTCCTATTATTGCTATCGTTCTTGCTCTTATAACAAAAGAGGTTTATTCCTCGCTTGTTATCGGTATTATCGTTGGCGGTGCAATTTATGCAGGCGGTAATTTTGAAGGCACTCTTGTTCACGTTGTAAGCGACGGATTTATAGCAAACGTTGCTGACTCCTATAACATGGGTATTCTTCTTTTCCTCATTCTTCTCGGTGCTCTTGTTTCTATGATGAACAAAGCAGGCGGCTCTGCCGCATTCGGCAGATGGGCAACTGCTCACATCAAATCAAGAGTTGGCGCTCAGCTTGCAACAATTGCGCTCGGCGTTCTTATTTTCATTGATGACTATTTCAACTGCTTAACAGTTGGCTCTGTTATGCGCCCTGTTACAGATGGTCACAAAATTTCAAGAGCAAAGCTTTCCTATCTTATCGACGCAACAGCAGCTCCTGTTTGCATTATTGCTCCCATTTCTTCCTGGGCAGCGGCAGTTGCAGGTTTTGCTAACAGCGCCGGTGCAGAAAACGGAATTGCACTTTTCATTAAAGCTATTCCCTTCAATTTCTATGCTCTTCTTACAATTGCAATGATGATTTTCCTTGCTGTCACAGGTCTTGATTTTGGTCCTATGAAAAAGCATGAAAGAAATGCAAAAGAAACAGGCGACCTTTTCACCAGCGGAACAAAACAGGCTATTGCTGAAATGGAGGTTAACGAAAAAGGTAGAGTTTGCGACCTTATCGTTCCCATCATTATTCTCATTGTAAGCTGCGTTATCGGTATGATTTACTCCGGTGGCTTCTTCAGCGGCGAAAGCTTTATTGATTCTTTCTCTAACTCCGATGCCTCCGTTGGCCTTGCTTACGGTGCATTCGTTGCAATTATTCTTACAGTTATTTTCTACCTTTGCAGAAGAGTTCTCTCCTTCAAGAACCTTATGGAATCTCTTCCTGAGGGCTTTAAGGCAATGGTTCCTGCTATTATGATTCTTGCTTGCGCTTGGACTCTTAAGGCTATGACCGATTCCCTCGGTGCTAAGATTTTCATTTCTCAGCTTATTGAAGGCAGTGCAGCAGGCTTCCAGGCTCTTCTTCCCGCAATTATCTTCATTATCGCAGTTGGTCTTTCCTTTGCAACAGGTACATCATGGGGGACATTCGGTATTCTCATTCCTATTGTTCTCTCAGTATTCGGTGCAGGCGAGTCTATAACAATCGTTGCAATTTCTGCTTGTATGGCGGGTGCGGTTTGCGGTGACCACTGCTCACCCATTTCTGACACAACTATTATGGCATCTGCTGGTGCACAGTGCGATCATATAAACCACGTTTCAACTCAGTTACCCTATGCTATGACAGTTGCAGGCGTTTCCGCAGTAAGCTACATTATTGCCGGCTTCATCCCCAACTGGATGATAGTTCTTCCCATAGCATTCGTTCTTATGATTGGTACACTCTTTGTTATTAAAGCTGTTACTAAGAAAAAAGCGTAACTTAAAAGCCTCCCATATGGGAGGCTTTTTTAAATGCAATTGAACGTGGCAAATTTGGGAATGCTTCGCTTTTGGACAGCTTATCAGATATAAAAAACCGCTTTTCAATAAACACGGAATAAACTGATTTTAATAAACTATCTATTAAAAAGCCAACTAAAAATAGATTTGGTTTCCTTTTCGCGAATTATTACGTTCTTATATTCTCCGCAACCTTCGCATAAATCTAAATCCTTAGAAATAACAAATCTATCTTTGCTATATTTCGTTTCATTTATTTTGTTCCAACAATCAACGCAAAATTCTGCCATAAATAACTCCCTATTCATAAACTCACACACCTTTGAGATGTGTGAGTTTATTTTATACCAAGCAACTGCCACCTTTTTAAATTTATACAATAATATGTAACAAAAGCACAGCGAGGGTGACACACAATCTTTAGGAACAAAGCAGTGTCAGTTTGTCTCGGATGCTTAGGAAATTGTGCATTGCACAGGTGGGTACTTTGATATTAAAACTGTATTTCTATTTTATTTGTAAATATTATAATGTGATATCTTTTTGATGTCAATATGAATTCTTAATTTTTGTTTGCAAAATGATACTATTTTGATATCATTTTTAAGGAGACATTTTTATGGCAGGAAACTATTTTCAACCCTTTTCTTTGAGAATTTCAGAGGCGCTTATGGAAAAAGTAAAATATATTGCTGCAAAAAACAAGCGCTCAACAAATAAAGAAATTGAGTTTATTCTTGAAGAGGCTGTTAAAAGATTTGAAGAAGAAAATGGGGATATAGAAGCGTAAAATGAGCTGTAAAAAAACGTGAGTTTTTTTACAGCCCCTTCTTTTTATTTCATAAGATTTTCAAGAAAATTAACTGCAGCTTTAATATCCTTTTCAGGATTGTCGCCAACCTCGCGCTCAATTGTAAGGAATCCGTTATAACCGATTTCTTCAAGTGCGGCAAGGTATTTGGGGAAATTAACGCTACCTTCACCAAGAGGAACCTCAATAAAGGAATCATCGGTTACGATAACGTCTTTTTTAATTCCGTAAACAATTTCGGGATCACGGAAGAAAATCTGTTTTCCATCCTTTGCATGGGTGTGAACTATATATTTTTTAAGATTATGAACTGCGCCAACAGGATCATCGCCCGTTACCATAACAAGGTTTGCAGGGTCAAGGTTAACACCTACGCCTGTAGACTCCAAGCTATCAAGAAAGCTTTTTAATACTGCGCTTGTTTCGGGGCCTGTTTCAACTGCAAAATGAGCATCTATAGAATCTGCATATTCTGCAAGCTCGCGGCAAGCCTCCTGCATAATTTTAAAGCGTTCGTGGTTGTGATCTTCAGGAACAACGCCGATATGCGTTGTAACAATATCTGTTTCAAGCTCTTTTGCAAGGTCAAGAATTCTTTTTGATTTTTCAATTCTTTCTTTATTAAGGTCTTTGTGAATAAATCCACCGCCGCCAAGGTCACCGCAAAGGGCTGAAATAACAAGGCCGTTATCCTTAACAAGCTTTAAAAACTCTTTTCTTTTCTCAGATGAAAGGTTCTCGGGAGCCATCTCTCCGCGAGTTGAATAAACCTGAATACCCTGCGCTCCGCAGGCTGCTGCTTTTTTTACTGCTGTGGGGATATCTGTTCTGAAGCTATCAATAATGATACCAATAGGAAATTTTTTCATTTAAAGCACCTCTGAAAAATTATTCTTTATCTTCTTTTACCGAATCATAAAGCTCCGGAGAAAGATTATTTTGCACTGTTTGAGTTTGTTCTTCTTGCGGTTGAACCGGTGTCGGATTCTGTTGAATTGGTGTAACCGGCTGAGCCTGTTGAGAATATGGAATATTATATGGATTTGCAGGCGATTGATTATAAGCGCTGCCGTAATTCTGAGAATATCCGGCAGCAAAATTTTGACCGGGATATTGCATAGGGGCATTATACATTTCCAAAGGACCATATACTCTTTCATATTGACTGAGCTTTTCCTTATTTTTAATGTATTTTACAATGCTTACAATAGCAATAATAACAATAACCAGCGTTGGAACTACTGTAAATAAAACTATAAATCCGGCAACTGCATTCATTAAACCGTCACCCATTATATCATCATAAAAACCATTATCGTAGCTTTCCTCTGCTTGCTCTATTGCCTGTTCAAAGGAAGGTAAGCCTTCAAAATTATAAGTAACTGTAGGCTTATCGTTGCCTAAATATGTTCCGTTTATAACGAGTGTTTCAAGCGTATGCTTAATATCACTGTAATCTGCTATTCTATCGTTTATATCCTCATAAACAACAGCAATTACATCCTCCTTTGTGGCAAAAATATAAGCGCAGAAGGGATAAACAAATGTATTTTCATAATGCCCCTTTATTTCGTATGCCTGCATACCGTTTACAGTTCTTTTCTCGATTGAAGAATATGTAACATCATAAGAATTAACATATTCCATATCACCCTCAGCGAGATAAATATAATCAAAAATAGTCTGAATTTTTGATTCATTCAATTCTGTTATCCCGTTTGGAGCAAATTTATTTTCGCATATTCCAAAAGCTATTGTGTTACCTTCAGCATCACAATAGCAAAGGTTGTCAGTATAGCCGTAATATTCATATCCTTCAGGAAGGCATGCATAAATTTTATTATTTTTTTCTATTTCAACGCAATTCTCTGTATGGGCGAAAGCGCCTATACAAAAAAGAGATGACAAAATAAAAGCAATTGCAAGGGTTTTTGAAATTTTTTTAATATTTTTCATTACATTTGCCCTCCTTGCTCGTTTTCTGTATCATTCATATTAACTGCACCGGGAGCTGTTCCTAATGGTGAATATGTTGTGTTAACAGAATTAACCTGAGGTTGATATTGATAAGGGCTCGCAGGCGCTCCATATTGATTTGAAATTGCCCCTGCAGGAGCATAAGGAGCTCCTCCGAACATCCTTTCATAATCTTTAACTTTTCTTTTGGTTTTACCGTTAAGAACAAGGAAAATTATCATTACAACAAGGGCAGGCACAAATAAAAGCATAGAAATCATCATGCTTATAACCGCTGCAAGCATCACCCCTGCGCTTTCGCCGAATAATTCTTCATAAAATTCCTCTAAATCCTCTTCACCATACTCAAGCTCAGGATTTACAGGCATTATTTCTTCATTTTCAGCAAAAGGTAAAACATTCCCTGAATCTTCTGCAAAAGCTGTTACCGCAAAAAAACAGAAAATAAAGCTAAAAACAAGTGCCAGAATTACTGCTTTTCTTTTCATTTTTTTACCTCCTTTATTTTGTCCCCTTTATTTTATTCCAATATTCTTTTGCCGCTTGCTCTTGTTTATTATCACCATATTCATAATACCTGGTGTTTTTAAGATTATCCGGCAAATATTGTTGTTCTACCCAACGATTAGGAAAATCATGAGGGTATTTATAAAACTGACCCTTTATCTCAGCATCATCACCATCAAAATGTTTATTTTGAAGCTGGCGGGGAATGGGTCCGCTTTTTCCTTTTTGAATATCGCTCATAGCGGCAATTACGGCATTATGGGCGGTATTTGATTTCGGCGAGTTGCAAACAAGAATAACAGCATCAGCAAGCGGTAGCTTTGCTTCGGGCATACCAACCTGCAACGCTATATCCGTTGCAGCCTTCACAATAGGTAAAATCATAGGATAAGCAAGGCCAACATCCTCTGCCGCGCAAACTAACAAACGGCGGATTGCAGAAGTCATATCCCCTGCTTCAAGAAGCCTTGCAAGGTAATGAACGGCGGCATCCGGGTCAGAACCTCTCATAGATTTTTGGAAAGCTGAAAGAATATCATAATGCTCATCGCCTTCCCTATCATACCGCATTGCGCTTTTTTGGGTAAGCTCTTTTGCATTCTCAAGAGTGATTATTCTTTTCTCATTTTCCAGCGGTTTTTTAGATGCTAAAACGCATAGCTCAACAGCATTTAAGGATTTTCTTACATCGCCTCCGCAAGCTGTTGCAATATGTAAAGAAACACCGCTTTCAACAACAAATTCCTCGCCCTTTTCTTCTGCCATTATTTCAAAGCCTCTGTCAACTGCCCTTACAACTTCTTCGGGGGAAACATATTTAAATTCAAAAACAGATGAACGGCTCAAAATTGCGCTGTAAACATAAAAATAAGGGTTTTCCGTTGTGGAAGCAATAAGGGTTATAGAGCCATCTTCAATATATTCTAAGAGGGTTTGCTGTTGTTTTTTATTGAAATACTGAATCTCATCAAGGTATAAAAGAATTCCGTTTGGAGCAGTAAAGGCATTAAGGTCATTTACAATGTCTCTTATATCCTGAGTGCCTGCCGTTGTGCAATTAAGCTTTCTTAAGGTTCTATCGGTTTTTTTTGCAATCATTCTGGCAAGAGTTGTTTTGCCTGTTCCTGAAGGTCCGTAGAAAATTAAATTTGGCAATTCTCCCGATTCTATTATATTTCTCAGCGGTTTACCCTCACCAATAAGGTGCTGTTGACCTACAATTTCATCTATACTTTGCGGTCTTATTCTGTCCGCAAGGGGGGTGTGCATTTAATCACCTCTCTGGAAAGTGTATATTAGTCGTATTTGAGTAGTTTTTATGAAAATAACTCGATTAAAAATTACATTAAGAAGATTTGTATCTCAAAAAAACCGACAATTCCTGCAAGAATAATCGGAAAAGTACCGTTTTTTCTGCTGAGGTACATTCTTAGCCTTTCTTCTGTAAAACCTTTGCTTCTACCTGCTTTAATTGATTTTTCCAGTTTACTCATATACAGTGGCGTAGCTTTCATGCCCATAAATATTCTCACGCCGAAAATAATTATATAATTAAGAATTTCTATCCAAACAGGAATTTCAATGTTTTCAATCAACTCAACAAATTTTGTTTGAGCAGGTGTAAGCTTTACACCATCTTTACCATTTGAATATTCTAAAATTTTAACTGAAAAATCGGGGTCCTCCTGAATACAGGCTTCTGTTGCCTTAATTATTTCTCCGTTTCCGAAAAGATGATAGCCTAATGCGCCAAAGAAAAGCATATAAAGCGCAAGAATAACTGCTGCAATTTTATACATTTTTCTGTAAAGGGACCAGGCAAAAGGAACAAGAAATGCTGCTCCGTTCCAAACTCCCCTTGCATTGCGTTTTTCTATCATTTTAAAACGCAAAATATAGTATTTTTCATTTTTGCCGATAGCAGCTCCGTAATTTAAAAACGGCTCGCCGTTTATAGTGTTTTTATCCCAAGAATTTTCTTCAACCTGCTCAAAAATATTACTTATTTCTTCCTTAGCAGTTTCAAAATCAGCTTCTTTAAAATCCTCTGAAGCTCTTTGATTTTCAAAGCTTTCCTGATTATTTTTTTCTTCAGAATTTTCTTTTTCTGCAAGCAATTTTTCTATAATTTCTCCATGCTTATTTTCATAAAAGCAATGGCTGTTTTTTAAATAACATTCCCTGTGATGAGGTGTTCCGCAATCGGGGCAAACAACAACATCATCTTCTTCTTTAAATCTGCTTTCACAAACGGGGCATTTATAATTTGTAAAATTCATTTTTCGCCTTTCTTTTTAATTTTTTATATAATTTTACATAGTAAATATTACAAGATTATTTTATAAATTGCAATAAATTTAATGTTATTTTTATATAAATTTTTTTCTTTTGTTTTTTTGAACAATCTACTTGGTTTTTGTCGATATTTTTTGCGGTTTTGCTTGAAAAACCATAGCCTATATGATATACTACTATAGAATATATATATAATTATAATAAATACTAATATAGAGTTAATTTTTGGGGTGAAAAATTTGGATAGTTTAAAAGATTTATGGGGTTCTGTTTATAACAACCTTGCTGCAAATCTTTCCGAAGCGGTTATGAATGCCTGGATAAACGAGCTTTCTCCCGTTTCCTTTGAAAATGCAGAATGCCTCATATTGGAAATTTCCAATTCTTTCAAAAAAGATATTATCGAAAAAAGGTTTTTTGAAAACATCAAAAAAGCTTGCTCGGATGCTTTAGGGTTTGATATAGATATTAAAATTATTGTTAAAGATGATTCTTCTCTTTCTTCTGAAAATAATTTTTCAAATCCTGAAACAAAGAAAAACACACCTACATTCGGCAACTTTGTTGAAGGCTCTACAAACCAGTTTGCTTTTGTTGCAGCTAAAGCTGTTGCTGAAAACCCCGGCAACATACATAACCCTCTTTTCATTTATGGT
Source organism: Acutalibacteraceae bacterium (assembly GCA_045604445.1). Lineage (GTDB taxonomy): Bacteria > Bacillota > Clostridia > Oscillospirales > Acutalibacteraceae > DTU089. The sequence continues at coordinate 4,560 of JAZUOA010000196.1, read as the reverse complement.
GATTCCGGTTTAGGAAAAACTCACCTTTTAAGAGCTATAAATTCAGAAATTGAGCTTAAGTTTCCCAACAAAAAAATCATATTTACAAGCGGTGAAAATTTTCTTAATGAAATTCTTGACCATATCTCAAAAAAGAAAATGTCAGAGTTCCATGATAAATACAGAACTGCAGATGTTTTACTTATGGACGATATTCAATTCATTGGCAGAACAGATGTTGCTCAGGAGGAATTTTTCCACACCTTTGAGGCTCTTATTCACAGCGGCGGTCAAATTGTTTTAACCTCAGACCGTCCGCCTAAGGATATTCCTACCTTAACCGAGCGCATCAAGGGCAGGTTAATTCAAGGCCTGCTTGCAGATATTCAACCTCCTTTGTTGGAAACAAGAATTGCAATTATAAAGAAAAAAGCAGAAGAGCTTGATATGCCTATGCCTGATGATGTTGTGGGTTATGCAGCTGAAAGGTTAAAAAATAATGTTCGCCAGATAGAAAGCGTTGTAAATAAGCTTTTTGCTATTTATTCAATTGAGGGAAAGGTTCCTACAATAGGTCAGGTCAACGTAATAATTAAAGATATTATCTATTATGCGCAGCCTACCGAGGTAACTATAAATAACATTATAGATAAGGTAGCAGCCAGCTTTGGAGTTTCTCCCGATGATATCCGCTCAAACAAGAAAAAAGCGGAAATATCCAACGCCCGCCAATTTGCAATGTATATAATGAGAGAGGTAACCGATTTAACCTTTGAAGAAATAGGTAATCAGTTCGGTGGTAAAAAACACTCAACCGTTATTTATTCTATCGAATCCTCAGAAAGCAAGATGGAGGATAACCCTCAGCTTAAAACAATCGTTTACGATATAATGAAAAGCATTAAAAACGAGAGAAATGAATAAATAACATTCTACAATTTAAACACCAATGTTTAAACTTTTATCTACAATTTAAACATTCGCCGGAATCTTTAAACAATGGCTAACAGTCATTAACAATTTATAAACAAGCCCAAAATTAACCTATAAGTTAAATAAATCAAGGGTCAAGCAGATTATTTGACAATTCTACACAACACTACTGCTGCTACTATTTAATTTATTATTTTTGGCAAAATTTTTTGAATTATACATTACTTTAAATTTTTGGAGGTAACAATTATGAAAATAATTTGTAACACATCTGTTCTTGCAGAAGCATGCAACATAGTTCAAAGAGGTGTTCCTCAAAAAAGTACCTTCCCCGCAGCCGAAGGTATTCTCCTTCAGGCAAAAAATTCAAAGCTTACTCTCACGGGCTATGACCTTGAAGTTGGTATTACAACTATAATAGAATGCTCAGCAGAATCTGAAGGTAATATTGTTCTCAACGCAAGGCTTCTTTGCGATATTTTAAGAAGACTTCCTGCACAAACAGTTACTATCAGCGCAGACAGCCATAATCTTTGCAAAATTTCTTCAGGAGATGCTGAATTTTCAGTTGTTGGCATCCCTGCAGATGACTACCCTGAATTACCAACAGTTTCAGGAGGAATCCCCTTCTCAATTAAACATAATATTCTTCGCGATATGGTTAAGCAAACAATTTTTGCAGTTGCAAATGACGATATAAAGCCTGTTCATAAGGGTATAAAATTTGAAGTAACAAGCGACAACTTAAGGCTTGTTTCCTGCGACAGCTTCCGCCTTGCAATAAGAAACGAAGCTATTAGCTATGCCGGCGAGGAAATGACCTTTGTTGTTCCTGCAAAAACACTTGCTGAAGTAGTAAAGCTTGTAACAGAAAACGAAGATGATGATGTTACTCTTTCAATAGGTAAAAAGTTTATTCTCTTTGAGGTTGGCAACTTCAAAATTATTTCAAGGCTTCTTGAAGGTCAGTTTTTCAATTACAATAATGCTATTCCTTCAGAAAGCACAACGAAGGCAAGAGTTAATGTTAAGCTCATTCTTGATAGCGTTGACAGAACATCTCTTCTTATTTCAAGCAAAATCAAAAGCCCCGTTCGTTGTATATTTGATGAAAACTTAATCAGAGTTTCCAGCGCAACTTCCTTAGGCTCTGCTTCTGACAGAATCCCTGCTTCAATTGAAGGAAAACGCCTTGAAATAGGATTTAATAACACATACCTTTCCGATTGCCTTAAAACAATTGATGCTGATGAGGTTAATATAAGCCTTACAAGCCCTGTTTCTCCAATTGTTATTACTCCTATAGAGGGAAATAGCTTCCTTTTCCTTATAATACCCATGCGCCTTAAAAACGAGGCTATAAGTAACTGATAATATTATGAAAATAAAAGTTAAAATTGCTCAGAAGGAGCAAAAAGATTTTATCCTTAAGAATGAATATATAAGATTAGATGACTTATTAAAAAATGTTGGTGTTGTTAACACGGGAGGTCATGCTAAAATTATTATTCAAGAAGGGGAAGTTAAAGTAAACGGCGAAATATGCACTATGCGAGGAAAAAAGCTTCGTCCAGGTGATAATGCCGAATATGAAAGAATTGTTTATAACATTAAATAATGTAGAAAAAAGGAGGCTTTATGACAGTTGATTCTGTAAACATCAAAAATTTCAGAAATATAACTCAGTTAAGCCTTTCTGCTGATTGCGGTGTTAATGTTATTTACGGAGAAAATGCTCAGGGAAAAACAAATATACTCGAAAGCATTTGGCTTTTTACCGGTTGCAAAAGCTTCAGAGGAGCAAAAGAATCCGAATTTATAAAGTTTGGTGAAGAATTTTCTAAAATAAATCTTTGCTTTAAAGATAATGTAAGAGAAAAAAAATCTGAAATTATTTACAGCGATAAAAAGAAAAATATTATTCTTAACGGTGTAGAGTTAAAATCTTCTGCTGAGCTTATCGGTTCCTTTTACGCAGTTATTTTTTCTCCGGTCCATCTTTCTCTTATTAAAGATGGTCCTTCAGCGAGAAGAAAATTTCTTGATACTGCGCTTTGCCAATTAAAACCCAGCTATGCAGAGCATCTTGCAGGCTATAAAAGAGCGCTTTTACAGAGAAATGCTCTTTTGAAAGATTTATTTATGTCTCCTGAGCTTTATGATTTATTAGATAGTTGGGATGACCAATTAGCAAGGTATTCTGCTTCTGTTATTTTTGAAAGGCTTAAATATATAGAAATGCTTTCTGAATACAGCAAAGAAATTTATTCAGGAATTTCTGATAATAAAGAAAGCTTTTCCGTTGAATACTCAAAAATTAACTTAGATAAGGATATATCTGTTAAGGACTTATATATTTCAGAGCTTGAAAATATAAAAAAAGCGAGAAAAGAAGATATTTTATATAAAACAACTTCTGTTGGTCCTCATAGAGATGATCTTGAAATAAAAATAAATAATGTCAGCGCAAGAAGCTTTGCTTCTCAAGGGCAACAAAGGTCCTGCGCCCTGGCTTTAAAATTAGGTGAATCAGAAATAATTGAAAAAATTACAGGCGAAACACCTGTTGCTCTTTTAGATGATGTTATGAGCGAGCTTGATGAAAAAAGGCAGGATTATGTTTTAAATCATATAAATAATCGCCAGGTTTTTCTCACTTGTTGCGATCCTTCTCAAGTTTTGCGGCTTTGCGGAGGAAAATCCTTTCTTATTAAAGGTGGCGAGGTAGTTTAATGTTTATACATATTGGTGAGGATACTGTTATTCTTAAAAACGAAATAATAGGCATTTTTGATATGGAAAACACTACCGAATTAAGAAAAAGCTCGTTTTCTAATGATACGGTAAATTTTCTTAATAATGCTCAAAAAGAAAATAAGGTTATAAATGTATCTCAATTTGAATTGCCTAAATCATTTATAATTTGCCAAACAAAAGCGGAAAAAAAAATTTATATTTCTCCGGTAGCTGTCGGCACAATTCAAAAAAGAATAAATGAAAGTAAAAAATCTGCTTTATAGCAGTTAAAAGATAAGTTAAAACTTATTAGAATCTTCTACGGAGGTCAGTATTTTGGACGAAAACATAATTAAAACCGAAGAGGAGCTTCGCGAGGAAGCTTTGGAACAATCAGTAGTTATCGATGAAAGTGATGCTATTGATACAGTTGTTACCGAAAAATACGATGCAAGCGCTATCCAGGTGCTTGAAGGTCTTGAAGCTGTTAGAAAAAGACCCGGTATGTATATCGGTTCAACAGGTCCCAAGGGACTTCACCACCTCGTTTATGAAATAGTTGATAACTCTATAGACGAGGCATTAGCCGGATTTTGTACTCATATTGAGGTAGAAATTCTTCCGGATAATATCATTACTGTTCGCGATAACGGACGCGGTATTCCTGTTGGTATAAATGAGCAACAAGGTCTTCCTGCTGTAACTGTTGTTCTTACAGTGCTCCATGCAGGCGGTAAGTTTGGCGGAAGCGGTTATAAGGTTTCAGGCGGACTTCACGGTGTTGGTGCTTCTGTTGTTAATGCCCTTTCTTCTTGGTTAGAGGTTGAAGTTAAGGACGGAAAAAATATTTACAAACAGCGTTACGAAAAAGGAAATATTGTATCTGACCTTGAAATAATAGGAAATACAACC
>JAZUOA010000195.1:0-2187 GCA_045604445.1 Acutalibacteraceae bacterium | reverse complement strand
TCTTATGAGCTACAGGGAAGAAACTACAACAATAAAATCAGTTTTTACGGAAGGCAAGGCTATTCAACTGCTGACGCTCGAGTTAAAGCTGCAACAATTATAATGCCACCCGGTTCTTCCGAGCATAATTTAGGCTATGCTATGGATATTGTTTGCGTTGACGAATGGTTTGAAGACACCGCAGAATTCAAATGGCTTACGGAAAACGCCGCTGATTACGGCTTTATTATGAGATACCCTAAAGACAAGCAAGATATAACAAAGGTTATTTATGAACCCTGGCATTGGCGTTATGTTGGTGTTGAACTTGCCAAAGAATTAAAATCAAGCGGTCAGGTTTTGGAAGAATATATGGGAGTTGCTTAAAATGATAGGAATTACAGTTGAAAAAGCCCACGGCGAATATGACCCCGGAACAAGTAAATTTTTCGGTTCACCCACAATGCCCGAGGAATGGCTCCAAAACGGAATCGTTGGAGATGAAGATTTTTTCTTTTGCCAATTAAAGCTTTCAGAGTTCAAGCACTTTGATAATGAAGGTTACATTCCCGAAAAAGGCTTCATTTATATCTTTCTCACCGAAAACGGTGGTAAATACTCACCTAACGTACAGTATTTTGATGGTGAGCCTGATGCTATAATCGATGATTTTAATGCAGGTTTTGATTTTTTAGGCGACACCGATATTGAATACTCGATAGATTATTTTGAAACAGATTCGCAGGAAGATGGTTCAAGGTTATTTGTAAAAAATGGTGATGAAATCACACTTTTGCAATATGATCCATTGGATGACAATATGCCGGAGTTTTTAGCAGAAACTGAAAAAATAGGCTACTTCAAAATGAATCTCAGTGATTTAAAAAACCTGGATTTTTCAAAAGTGATATTTAATATTGAATAAGCAAGAGGTAATACGGTGGATGTCCGTATTACCTCTCATTTATTTTATTTCTGCAATTGTTACACCGTTTTCGCCTTCCCCGAAGGTACCCAATCGGAATGTGCGTATTCTTGGATCAGATTTCAAATATTGGGTAACACCTGCTCTTAGTGCACCTGTTCCTTTACCATGGATAATAGTGCATTCAGTAAGACCTGAACGCAACAAATCGTCAAGAAATCTATCGAGCACAATAATTGCCTCATCAACCATAAGTCCTCTTAAATCGCAACGATTGCTTACACTCATAGTTGACTTGCTTTCGCCACTTACTCTGGTTGTAGATACCTGCCTTTTTTTGTTTTCTTTTTCCTTGGGTTTGTCTACAAGGCGCAGGCTATCTTCTTTAACTCTCATTTTAAGCATACCTGCAGCAACTTCAACCGTGCCTTTTTTATCCTTTAAGGCGGTTACTGTTGCGTTTTTCCCAATAGTTTTACAATAAACAGTGTCCCCCACCTGAAGCTCTCTGGGAAGAACATAGTCATCATCATCGTCAAAAGAATTAAAAACAGGATTAACTACATTGTTAATTGCATTAAGGTGGGTATTAACCATACCCTTAGCTCGCCTCGCAAGCTCCGCCGCATCCTTAGTTTGCTTAGCTTCTTTTTTTAATTTTTCAACCTCGTTTAAAAGGGTATTGGCCTCTCTCTTTGCCTTTTCAACAATCCTTAAAGCCTCTCCCCTTGCATTTTCAAGTTCTTTATCTCGTTTAATCTGAGCATCGGCAAGTATCTTTTCTGCCTTTTCTCTATCTTCCTTTGCAGCCTTTGTAATGAGGGTTGCCTTGGAATGCTCGCTTTCCATCTCAAGTCGGCTTTTTTCAAGCAAATCAACAACATCCTCAAAACGTGCGCTTTCCGAGGAAACAAGCTCACCGGCTCTTTCGATTATACTCTTATCAATACCAAGCCTTTCGGATATTGCAAAAGCGTTTGATCTGCCCGGTATTCCTATAAGAAGCCTATATGTCGGTCTCAGACTGTTAACATCAAATTCACAAGAACCGTTTTCAACCCCGTCTGTTTGCAAGGCGTAAGCCTTCAGCTCTGCATAGTGGGTTGTAGCGGCTATTTTTGCACCCTTTTTATGAAGCTCTTCCAGAATAGCCATTGCAAGAGCCGCACCCTCAACCGGGTCGGTGCCGGCACCTAATTCATCGATAAGAGTAAGCGTCTTATTATCTGCTGCATTTAAAATATTAACAATATTTACCATATGGGATGAAAAGGTGGAAAGAG
>JAZUOA010000194.1:0-2072 GCA_045604445.1 Acutalibacteraceae bacterium | reverse complement strand
AAGAACGGCCGCTGACTTAAGCAGCAGCTAAAACTGTTTTATTATTGTCAGTTATTTTTAAATGTGTGGTTTTTAAAGCGGTACCACGCCTCTGCTCGCTTATAACGGTTCAAAATCCCCGTCGAAATCCTTTCATCCCCGGATTTATTCGATGCTTATCTTAACACTTGTGTTATCATCTGTAACAACATTGAGTATTTCACCGGTTGCACCGTTTTCGATAAGGTTGAGTATTTCATCAAACTTTATACCATCAATCGCTCCGGTTCCAACTATTCCCGAAATACCATTACCTATTTTAGCAAATCTTTTGAGCATTGACAAGGGGAGAGAAACATTTACCGGATTTTGTTCAGGCTTAATTACGTTGATGTTTATTTTAAGGTTACTGGTGTCAATGTTAATGTTTGGTGTTTCTTTATTTTGATGTGTTTTTTTTCCTGTTAAAAGTTCATCCGTGGTTATTCCTAGAATTTGTGCAATTCTAGGTAGGAGCTGAATATCTGGGCAAGAAATATCATTTTCCCATTTTGAAACTGCCTGAGCGGTAACATCAAGCATTTGCGAAAAATCTTCTTGGGTATAGCCGAGGGCTTTTCTCGCATGGGCAATTCGTGAACCTATGGTTTCTGTATTTATGGTTTCTGTTGCAGGTTCACCGATGACCTCCTGTAAAGGTTCTTTAGTGAAATTGTTTTTCTTTTTACCGAATATGGACATTGTTCATTCTCCTTTTGGTACACTGTACCTTTAATTATACTTCCATTTTAATGTTTGAAAATGAAAAAATGAAGGTATTAAAGGTTGAAACACATAAAATTCAATAAACTGTTAGTTGTATTTTGAAAAAATGCTGTTAACCAACGGTTGAATGTGGTTTTTATTGGTTTTTCAATGACATAGCTCTTTGAATGTTTCTTTGGGCATCTCGCTTGGCTTCAGTTTCGCGCTTGTCATATTGCTTTTTACCCTTGCAAAGCCCAACAAGCATTTTCGCTCTACCACTTTCGTTAAAATAAACGGAAAGTGGAATAAGAGAAAGCCCCTGTTGCTTTACTTCACCCATAAGGCGCATAATCTCTTTTTTATGCATCAAAAGCCTTTTGGGGCGCATAGGGTCGCGATTAAAGCGGTTTCCTTGCTCATAAGGTGAAATATGCACTCCGTTTGCAAGCATTTCTCCATTAACAACGGAGCACCAGGAATCCTTTAAATTAAGCTTGCCTGCTCTAACAGATTTAACCTCTGTGCCAAAAAGCTCTATCCCTGCTTCGTAGGTTTCAAGAACGAAGTAGTCGTGGTAGGCTTTTTTGTTTTGAGCGACTGGTTTATTCTCTTGTTTAGCCATAACTACTCCTTTCTAAAAGTGGCAGGTTGGAAGCGGTAAGCTTTGATTCTGCCATGCAATTTTAAAGTTGCCGCACTCAGCGCTTGGTACTACACATTCCGCATTATAGCTCGCTTCTTCCTGCAAGCGCTCTCATAAGAGTAACATCATCAGCATATTCAATATCAGCGCCAACGGGTATGCCATAGGCAAGGCGCGTAACCTTAATACCGAATGGCTTTATAAGCTTGCTGATATACATTGCCGTTGTATCACCCTCAATGGTTGGGTTGGTTGCCATAATAATTTCTTTAATATTGCCGTTAGCTGCTCGTTCAACCAGGCTCTTTATAGTGAGATTTTCAGGTGTTACTCCGTTCATTGGCGAAATAACTCCATGAAGAACATGATAAACGCCGTTGAATTCTCTCATTCGTTCTATTGCCAAAACATCGCGAGGCTCTTCAACAACGCAGACAGTAGTTTTATCCCTGTTTAAGCTGTCGCAAACAGGGCAAAGCTCATTTTCTGTAAGGTTGTGGCAAAGGGCGCAACGGTGAATTTTAGTATGTGCATCAATTATTGCGTTTGCAAATTCCTTGGCTTCATCATCTGTTAAATCAAGAACATGAAAAGCCATTCTTTGAGCAGTCTTTCTGCCGATTGATGGCATTTTTCTGAACTGCTCTATGAGCTTTTCAAGGGCTCCAACATCGTATGCCATATCAGAAACCTAAGCCGGCAG
>JAZUOA010000193.1:0-18140 GCA_045604445.1 Acutalibacteraceae bacterium | reverse complement strand
GCTTTTTTACATCCCCTTTTGCATTTATCTTGTTAGTTTTTTTCAATAAGATGGATAAGGTAGGATTCACCGTCGCCGTGGGTTCTGTGAGTAAGGTTGAGCCCCGCATTCATAAGGAATGCACCGCTGTAAACGTCGCCGGTTTCTTCAATTTCATAAAGCTTATCTTTATCAAGCCCTTTAAGCCTGAGCATAAAGAATTCATCATAATCGCGTTTGATTTGAATAACTGTTACAAGGGCCTCTTTTTTATCCTTGCTTACAAATTCCCAAGCTACTTTAAATTCGTTTTCAAATGGAGTTATAAGCCTGTAAAGCTCACCATAGTGGATAACATCATAATATTTATGATAAACCTTAACCTGTTCTTTAATTTCGGCTTTTTCTTCTTCGGTGAGTTTATCGGGGTCAAGCTCATAGCCGAAAGAGCCCCAAAGAGCAACATTTTTCTTGGTTTCGTAATTTGTTCTCTTATTTGCGGAAACGTGTGCGCCCATTGTAGAGGCGGGATAGCAAAGAGAGGTGCCGAATTGAATTGTTAATCTTTCGATGGGGTCGGTGTTGTCGCTTGTCCAAATCTGCGGAGAATAGTAAAGCATACCGGGATCAAAACGACCGCCTCCTCCGGAGCAGTTTTCCAGAAGAATATGAGGAAAGTCCTTAGTAAGTCTATCCATAATTTCATAAGTGCCTAAAACGCAGCGGTGGAATATTTCACCTTGCTTTTCAGGCGGTAAATCTGATCTTGATACCTCGGTAAGATTTCTGTTGAAGTCCCATTTCACATAGTCAATGTTGTTTTTTGAAAGAACATCATACATCATTGAATAAACATATTCGCGAACCTCTTCCTTTGAAAAGTCCATAACATACTGCGTTCTTGCAATGGATTTATCTCTGTTTTCTGTATGCAGGCACCAATCAGGGTGAGCTCTGTAAATATCAGAATCAGGTGAAATCATTTCCGGTTCGTACCAAATTCCGAATTTAAGACCTAAATCATTAACCTCTTTAATAAGACCATCTAAGCCTTTTTTTAGTTTGTATTCGGCAACATACCAATCTCCCAATGAACAGTTATCATGGTCGCGTTTGCCAAACCAACCATCATCCATAACAAGCATTTCAAAGCCCATATCTTTTGCATGGCGGGCAAATGAAACAAGCTTGTCGTGGTCAAAATTCATACCGGTGCCCTCCCAGTTATTTATAAGAAGAGGGCGTTTTGCTTTTTTCCATTGACCTCTTATAAGGTTATCGGAATAAAGGCGGTGGAACATTCTGCTCATTTCACCTATACCTTTATCGGTAAATATCATAACTGCCTCGGGTGAGCAGAATTCTTCGTCGGGGGAAAGGTGCCAGCTAAAGCCTTCGGGGTTAATACCCATAACAAGCCTTGTTGAAGCAAAGCCGTCTACCTCAACATCAATAGAGAAATTGCTGCTGTAAACAAGGTTGAAACCATAGCATTCGCCGTAATCTTCGTTTGCACCGTGCTTGACAAGAGCGGTAAAAGGATTGTGGTTGTGGCTTGAAGAGCCGCGTTTACTTTTTATGGATTGAATACCGCGATGTAAAGGATATCTATCCAATGCGCGTTCCTTAACCCATCTTCCGTAAAGGTCAAACATATCATAATCGTATCCGGGCAGGTCAACGCAAAGAGAATGAACAGTATCAATAAACATTTCTTTTGAGGAAGTGTTTTTTACTCTAACGCTTCTTGTAATTGCGCCTTTGTTTTCGAAAACAGAGTAAACAAGGGTAACTTGGGCACCTGTAACCTTATCCTCTGTGAGCACCTCAAGGGTATCCGCTTCGTTTTCTTCGTTAACATAAAGGGCTGGCATACCCGGTAAACCGTTTTTACCTTTAAATATTTTATGACTGACATATCTTAAATCTGTAACCTTGTTACCCTCAGCGTTTTTAATTGCAAAGGCAGATAAACGGAAATCACCTGCTCCGAAGGTGGAGTATTCAAGAGGGGTTACATCCGGTGAGAAATTAAATACTCTCGCAGATGGGCTATCGGGGCAAAATGAAGCAAATCCGGGGCGAATACGAAGCGATTCAACGTTTGTATCAGGGATGGGTGCACCGTAGTAATAATGAACAAGATAGTTACCCTCAAAAACACCAAAAATATAGGTTGAAGAATAAGTGTCAAGTTTAAATGTTTTTGTTTTTTCGCAAAAAGAAATTGCCATAATTTATCACCTTATCTTATTAGTTTTGTGTGCTATAAGCACTAATGCCTTGAATTATAAAGCTATCATTACCTATTTCTGTGTTTACTATCACAACTTTAATGGCAGTTGTAGTAACAGGCTCAAAGTTGATGTTTTCAATCGTGATGCTTTTCCCGGTGTGAATAAGCTTGTATTTATCACCATCTGATACATAGATGTTAAACTGCCTTACAGCTGTGGTTTTTTCATTTATAAAAAATGAATCGAACGTAACAGGTTCGTCAAATAAAAACTCAATATAGTCGCCTTGTTTACCTTGAAAAGCACCCATTCTGGCCTCAACGGTATCTATTGCTTTACCGTTTATTTTAACTGTATTTACAACAGAGATAACATCTGTTATTTTTGGTTTATTGCTGTTATTGCATGCGGAAAAAGCGCAAACTGCCAAAGTGAATATTAAAAATACTGATAAAACTTTTTTCATAACTACTTGTCCATTTCTGCTATTCTTCTTAGCTTTTCCGAGATTTTAATCTGTTGCGGGCAAGCACTTTCGCAGGCTTTGCAGTTTATGCAGTTATCTGCCTTTTTTTCTTTGGCAATGTTTGAATAAATATTTTTAAAATCATCGTCGCAACGAGTTTTATTATATTCATTAAATGCCTTGAAGCAAGAGGGAATATCAACGCCTGCAGGGCATTTTTCAGTGCAATATTTGCAATCTGTGCAAGGAATGGCAAAATTCTTTCTGAAAAGAAGATTCGCTTCTTCAACTGCTTGTGTTTCCTTGGGGGAGAGGGGCTTGCATTCTGCAAAGGTTTTAAGATTATCGTCAACTTGTTGGGCAGTGGTCATTCCGCTCAGAACTGTTAAAACATTAGGTAACTGGGCAACATATCTTAAAGCGTAAGAGGCATAGGACGCGTTGCCTAATTCATCAAAAACCGCTCTTGCTTCATCGTTGAGCGTATGAAGAGAACCGCCTCTTACAGGCTCCATAACTATGCAAGGAATGTTTCTTTTTTCAAGAGCTTCGTAATATGCTTTTGCATTTTGAGCCTCCCAATCGTAGTAATTTATCTGTAGCTGAACAAAATCCCAATGATATTTGTCTATAAGCTCAAGAAAAAATTCTAAATCACCATGATATGAAAATCCTAAATGCCTGATTTTACCCAAAGCCTTCTGTTCGGAAAGGTATTCATAAGATTTATCTGCTTCAAAGGTTTTCATAATGTCTCTGTTAACAGCATGAAGCAAATAAAAATCAAAATATTCAACACCGCATTTTTTCAGTTGACCGTTAAAAAGCTCGGCAGTGTGCAAGTTGTTATCGCGCATATATGTGCCGGGGAGTTTTGTGGCAAGCATAAAGCTTTCTCTTGGGTATTTGCTCAGCGCCTCTTTAACAAAAGCTTCAGAATCACCGCCATGGTAGAAATAAGCAGTATCAAAATAATTAACACCGGCTTTATAGGCAGTGTCAATGAGGCGAAGGGCTTCATCACGGTCAATAATTTCGCTGCCTTCTTCTTTTTTAGGTAATCGCATCAGCCCGAAGCCCAGCTTTGAAACACTTCTGCCAATGGAAGCAAAATTACTGTATTGCATAATAACCTCCAACAATAATCTATGAGGCAATTATACAATACAGTAATTCGTCTTTCAAGTGAAATTAAAATAATGTTTCAATTATTTTTTCAGCGTTTTCAGGAGAATATCTGAAATAATCCATATGATTCCCACTATAAAAATAATTTGGCTTTTTAATCGGATAATCTGCATCAAAGGAATCAACTATTATAAGCTTAAATTTCATTTTTTCCGGTATTATGCTTTTAATGTAAACGCTGGTGTGCTGGCCCTCATATACGTGGGGTGTGTATTCTGCGAGTCCCGCAAGATTTGGCGCAAGCTCAACAAAAACACCATAGTTTTCAACGCTTCTTACAATTCCGCTTACGGTTTCGCCAACATTGAAAAACTCGGCGTTTTCTTGCCAAGTGCCTAAAAGCTCTTTGTGGGTGAGAGTTGCTCTGCCTTGTTCATCAAATGCTTTAACTATAACCTTTATATCATCACCAACATTGAAGCGCACGTTTGGGTGAGGTATTCTGGAAACGGAAATGTTATCAATAGGTAGCAGAGCGTTTATTCCGCAGCCGATATCACAAAATGCTCCGAATGCTTCAAGATGGGTAATTCTTGCTGTTAAAATATCACCGGTTGAAAGAGTTGGTAAGTAGTGAGCGTTAAAATTTTCCTGAACTGCTTTTCTGCTTAAAAAAGCTGTTTTTTTGCCATCTGTGTCAATAATGTCGGTAATAATAAATTTAACAGGTTTGTTAACCCTTGCAATAATTGCTATATCGCGGGTGGAGCCGTCCTTTATCCCTATTGCGCATTCCTCTCGCGGAATAATGCCGTGGATAAAACCTAAATCAATATGTAGGTTGTGCTCCTTATCGCAATAAAGTGCTCTTGCTTCAACTGTGCTTTTATCGATATATGCCTTGTAAAAGCCTTCAAAAGAAGAAATAGCAGCTTTGTTTTCTTGGGTATTAAATAAAAAACCTTCCGGAAGATATGACATCATTTTTTATCACCTATTTCAATTATTATTTTTATCTTACTCTTTAATTTTATGTAAAGGTATGCTATAATATTTCAAATAATTATTATCGGGAGGATTTTTCGTGGATATTCGTGTTGGTGATGTTCTGGAAATGAAAAAACAGCATCCTTGCGGAACGAAACAGTTTACTGTTTTGCGCTCGGGTATGGATTTTCGTCTTAGGTGTAACGGTTGTTCCCGAGAATTCCTTATTCCTCGCTCTAAGGCGGAAAAAAATATAAAAAAAGTAATCAGGGAGAATAACGATGCTTGATAAACTTCAACAGGTTGAAGAGCGTTTTGAAAAGGTAAACGAGCTTCTTTGCTTAAGCGAAACGGTGTCTGACCAAACTAAATATGCCGCTTTAATGCGAGAATTGAAAAACTTAACTCCGATAGTTGAAACTTATCGGATGTACAAAAAAACGGTTAGTGATGGTGAAGCGGCAAAAGATATGTTCATGGAGCATCCCGACAAAGAAATGAAGGAGATGCTTGAGGAAGAAATAAAAGATTGTAAAGAAAAAGCTGCGGAATATACCGAACAGTTAAAGGTTTTGCTTTTACCTAAAGACCCTAATGATGATAAAAACGTTATTATCGAAATAAGGGCAGGTGCAGGCGGTGAGGAAGCGGCACTTTTTGCAAACTCGCTTTACAGAATGTACTCAATGTATTCTGAAAGCAGAGGTTGGCGAAGCGAAGTCCTTTCTTTGAATGATACAGGTTTGGGTGGCATAAAAGAAATAAGTTTTATGATAAAAGGTGAGGGTGCATACTCCCGATTTAAATTTGAAAGCGGTGTTCATCGCGTTCAGCGTGTTCCTGAAACGGAATCCGGCGGCAGAATTCACACCTCAACCGTAACAGTTGCGGTGTTACCTGAGGCGGAAGAGGTTGATATTGAAATTGACCCAACGGACCTCCAAATTGACACATATCGTTCAAGCGGTGCCGGCGGACAGCATGTTAATAAAACAGAATCTGCAATCCGCATAACCCATTTGCCTACGGGCACGGTTGTTGAATGCCAGGATGAACGAAGCCAGCATAAAAATAAGGACAGGGCAATGCTGCTTCTTCGTTCTCGGCTTTTAGAGGCTGAAAGGGAAAAACAAAATTCTCAAATTGCAGATGAACGCCGTTCACAAGTCGGAACAGGTGACAGAAGCGAAAGAATCAGAACCTATAATTTCCCGCAAGGCCGAGTTTCTGATCATAGAATCGGATTAACCCTTTATAAAATTGAAGCAATTATGAACGGTGATCTGGATGAAATAATTGATTCTCTTATAACTGCTGATACGGCAGAAAAACTTAAAACATCAGAGGAATAAATGAAAACAGAAATTATTAAAATCACAAATGTTGATGGTGATGAAAAATATAATAAGGTGATTGAGCTTCTGAGGAATGATCAGGTTGTTGGCATACCTACAGAAACCGTTTACGGCTTGGCAGGAAATGCTTATTCAGAACTTGCCGCAGAGCGTATTTTTGAAGCAAAGGGCAGGCCGGGTGATAATCCCTTAATAGTTCATATATGCGATTTTTCCCAATTAAATGATTTGGTCGAAAATGTAACCGAAAATGCGAAAAAGCTTGCAGAAGCATTTTGGCCCGGACCTCTTACCATAATTTTACCAAAATCCGATAAAATTCCTTTAAAGGTAACAGGCGGGCTTAATACTGTTGCTATAAGATATCCGGCTCACAGGGTTGCTCAGAATATTATAAGGCTTTCAGGCTTTCCGTTAGCCGCTCCCTCTGCTAATCGTTCAGGTAAACCAAGTCCTACAACAGCAAACCATGTTTTTGAAGATTTGAACGGCAGAATTGAGCTTGTAATTGATGGCGGTGATTGTGAAGAAGGTGTTGAATCAACCGTTATAACTCTCGCTGAAGAAAAACCCCGTCTTTTGAGACCGGGTAATATAACAGTGGGTCAGCTTCGCAATGTTTTAGGCGAGGTTATTGTTGATGATGCGGTAAAAAATCCCGTTAAAGAGGGCGCAAGGGTTGCGTCTCCCGGAATGAAATATAAGCATTATTCGCCCGAGGCGGAAATTATTCTTGTTAAAAGCAGCTATGAGAGCTTTTGCGAATATGTAAATTCTTTTACTGAAAAAGGTGTTTACGCTATGGTTTTCGGTGATGAGGGTGAAGGTGTGAAAATTCCTTATATGTGCTATGGTAAAGGCGATGATTATAAGGCTCTCTCTCAGGATTTGTTTAAAAGCTTGCGTGAGCTTGATAAGCTGGAGGTTTCCAAATGCTTTGTAAGATGCCCTGATGACAGCAACGAGGATAATTTAGCGGTGCTTAACAGACTCCTTCGTGCCGCAGGCTTTAAGGTGGTGGAGCTTTGAAAAGGCTTATAGGCTTAACCGGTAAAACGGGAGCAGGTAAATCTACCGTAAGCGCTTATCTTAAGGAGATGGGTGCATATATTATAGATGGCGATATTGTTGCAAGAGAGGTTCTTTTATCTGATAAAAGCCTTTTAGAAAAGCTTTCTGAGGCTTTTGGAGCAGATATAAATGAAAACGGCTCCCTCAATCGCAGATTGTTAGCAAAAAGAGCCTTTGCAACATCTGAGGGAACCGCAATGCTTAACAGTATTATGCACCCTGCCATAAACAATTCTATTGAGCAAATCGCGAAGGTAGCTTTTGAAAAATTCGATACTGTTGTAGTTGATGCGGCGGCTATTATTGAATCGGGCTTTGCCGATAAATGCGATATTTTGTTAGTAGCGTTTGCTCCGTTAGAAATCCGAAAGCAACGAATAATGGAACGGGATAATTTAAGTGAAGAAGATGCCCTTGTCAGAATAAATGGTCAAAAATCAGATGATTTTTATAACAAAAGGGCAACCTATATTATAAACTGCTATGAGCCTTATAGCTACAAAGAGCAGCTACAGGCTATTAAGAAGGAGTTATTCTGATTGGAAAGTAATCCCAAAAATAAAATTAAATTGGTAAGTCTTGTATTGCTATTGTTGTCGGTTTCGGTTATAATTGTTTATAGCATAGCTTCTCTTGTTATGCAAACGGTTTATCCCTTGCAATACACAAATATTGTTGAAACCGAAAGCAAAAAAACGGGTGTTAGCGAAGAATTGATATATGCTCTTATAAAGACTGAAAGCGGTTTTGATAAATCAGCAGTTTCTTCGGTAGGTGCAAAAGGGTTAACTCAAATCACCCCTGAAACATTCCAATGGCTTCAAACTAAAACAGGCGAATCTTTTGAGGAAAACGCTCTTTTTGAACCGGATATTTCCATTCGTTATGGTGTGTTTTTTCTTGATATGTTAATTGATGAATTCGGTAATATCGAAACAGCTCTTGCAGCGTATCACGCAGGTAGAGGAATTGTTAATGAATGGCTTTGTGACCCTCGATATTCTAAAGACGGAAAAACTCTTGATGTTATCCCTTATGAGGATACGGCAGGTTATGTTAAAAAGGTTTTAAAGAACCAAGAAAAATATATAAAACTCTATGATTTTTAAGGAGGATTATTTATGAAAAAAATAATAAGCTCTGTTCTTTGCATTGCGATGCTTTTATCAGTGCTTTCCGTAGGAGCTTTTGCGGCACCTGCAAAGGATTACACAATCGTATCTCCGTATGCGGATGTTATCTGGCAGGGTGATGGTGCTTGGGGCGCATATAAGGGTAGCCTTCATTCTCACACTACCTATAGCGATGCTGATACCGATTTGGTAACAATGGTTAAAGAATATTATGAGCAGGATTATGATTTCCTTGCTAACTCAGACCATGGCGTAACAGGTGTTGAATGGAACAGAAAGCCCACTGAGCTTTGGCTTTATGAGTATAATAAAGCTAATCGCACAGTTTTTACTGATGAAGAGTTTGAAGCTATAACCAACGGAACGTATCCTCTTTATGACGGAACTATCAGAAATAAGAAATTAGTTTGCGTTACAGGAGCAAACGAGCTTAATAACCTTACAATTACAAAATGCCATGTTAATGGTTATTTCCTTCCCGAAAAAATCGGTGACGGCTACGGTGGCAAGGAAAACGGCTATGATGAGGCTTTACAGTTCATAGAAGAAAACAGTGGCATTTCTCATATAAATCACCCTGGTGACTGGCTTGAAAGCAATAAAGATATTACTGCTGTGAGTGACCCTGATAACGTTAAATTCTTCGGAGACCTTATACTTAAATACGATAGTTGTTACGGTATGGAAGTTTTCAATGAAGACAACGGCACAACTTGTTATGACAGAATTTTGTGGGATAACATTTTGATGTACACTCTTCCTTATGGTAAAACCGTTATCGGCTACAGTAACACAGATGCCCACAATGTTGAACACGTTGATACCTCTTTCAGCATTTTTATGATGGAAGAAAATACAGTTGAAAACATTAAAGCTACAATGCAAAGCGGTGCATTCTTTACAGTTTCAAGAAGATTACGTGCTAACGATATTATAGGTCCTGCAGAAGAAATTGATGTAATGAATCAAGGTATTGCATATCCGGTGTTTACAAGCGTTGAGGTACAGGACCATACAGTAACCGTTACTGCCAAGGATGCTCAAACTGTTCAATGGATAGCAAACGGAAAGATTATTGCTTCGAGTGAAATAAATGACAATAAGCCTGTATCTATAAATCTTGATGAAATTCAAGGAGCAGAAGATTTTCAGTATGTGAGAGCAGAAGTTTTCGGAGAGGGCGGTATCTGCTTAACTCAGGCTTTAGTTATTGATGATGGTTCAGAATTGCTTACATACGAGGAGCCCACAGGCATTGGTGCATGGTTTGAAGAGCTTTTCTTTGAAATCAAAAGCACAAGGCTTTGGGTGCTTGTAGTTGAAATTATCAGAATGTTTTAATATTTAAAGGAGAAACAAATATGAAAACTGCAGAAGAACTAAAAAAAGAACTTTTTTATAAGCCACAGCATGCGGCTGTAACCAACGAAAACGATATAGAAAAAGCCGATACTTTTGCCGAAGGTTATAAAACTTTCCTTGATAATGCTAAAACGGAACGCGAAGCAGTTATCGAAGTTGTTAAAATGGCAAAGAAAGAAGGCTATGAAGAGTTTGAGCCCTATAAGCAGTATAATGCAGGGGATAAGGTTTATTATATAAATCGTGAAAAAGCAGTTATTCTTGCAGTTATCGGTAAAAAATCGCTTAAAGAAGGCGTTAAAATTGCAGCGGCTCATATTGATTCTCCACGCCTCGATTTAAAACCAAATCCATTATATGAAAGCGATGAACTGGCTCTTTTAAAAACCCATTATTATGGTGGCATAAAAAAATACCAATGGGTAGCAATACCGCTTGCTCTTCATGGCGTTATTATAAAAAAAGATGGCTCAAAGGTTGCGGTTAGAATCGGTGAAGAGGCAGGAGAGCCTAAGTTCGTTATTTCTGATATTCTTCCCCATCTTGGTGCGGAGCAAGGCAAACGCACTCTTTCTGAAGGAATAAGCGGTGAGGAGCTTAATGTTATTGTAGGAAGCCGTCCTTTCAAAAGTGATGAAGGAAGCGAGCTTGTAAAGCTTAATGTTTTAAGGCTCCTTAATGAAAAATATGGTATCGTTGAAAGCGATTTCTTAAGTGCTGAGCTCGAAGTTGTGCCCGCATTTAAGGCAGATGACATAGGATTTGATAGAGGTCTTATAGGTTCTTATGGTCATGATGACCGCGTTTGCGCTTACCCTGCAACTATGGCGATTTTTGATATTGAAAGCCCTGATTACACCGCAATTACAGTCCTTACCGATAAGGAGGAAACCGGTTCTGATGGTAACACGGGCTTGCAGTCTGCTTATTTAGAAAGCTTTATAGCTTATCTTGCAAAAGCAAATGGCCTTGATGCTTTTGAGGTTCTCTCAAAGAGCGAATGCCTTTCTGCAGATGTTAATTCGGCTTATGACCCCACCTTTAATTCTGTTTTTGAGAAAAATAATACCTCTTATCTTAATAAGGGTGTTGTTATAACAAAGTATACAGGTGCAAGGGGCAAGGGTGGCACAAGCGATGCAAGTGCAGAATATATGGGAAAAATAAGAGCAATGCTTGATAAAGCAGGCGTTGTTTGGCAGATAGGTGAGCTTGGCAAGGTTGATGCAGGTGGCGGCGGAACTGTTGCAAAATATATTGCAAATATGGATGTTGATGTTGTTGACCTGGGTGTTCCCGTTCTTTCTATGCACGCTCCTTATGAGGTTATATCAAAACTTGATTTGTATATGGCTTTCCGAGCATTTAATGAATTTTTCAAACAATAAAGGTAAATAAGATGAAAGCTTTAAAAAAAATATTATCTGTGTTCCTTTGCCTTGTTATGCTAATGCTTTCTCTTTCAACTTTTGCAAACGCCGAAGGTGAAACGGAAATTATTTTAGGCGATGTTGACGGAAATGGCAAGGTTGAAACGGTTGATGCCAGAGCTATTCTCAGAGTTGCCGCAAGTATTGAAAGCGTAAGTGATGAGTTTTTAAGCCGAGGCGATATGAATAGCGATGGTGCAATAACTCTTAATGATGCGGTGCTGGCTTTAAGGCAGGCAGTGAGTATAGGTGGAGTTGTTATACCCGATAAAAACGGTGATAATCAGATTTCATTTGATTCGAATAACGAGTTTATTAAACTAATTTCTGAAAAATATAGTTTAGATCCTGATTCACTTGTTGCAATCTTTTCCGTTCCTGATACAGGCGTTAATTACGTTTTAAGGTTTAAGGGTGCATCAAGCCTTTTTCCCAATAAGGGTCCTTTTGAAAAAAACGTTGATAACCTTTATTATGTATACCAGATAGGTATGGCACCTGAAAGAGAGATAAGCTACACTAATGGTCAGCTTTTACTTGGTGATCATTACAATTGCGAAGCGGCTGAGGGAGTTCTTGTTTTTAACCTTGTTCAAACAATGGTTATGGAGCAATATCCCGAGCATTTTGGCATCACTGAGAAATAAAAAGTTTTAACCCCCGACCTCTATTGAGGCCGGGGGGTTATTTTGTTTAGCAGCAGCCACAATCGTTGCCGCGATAGTTGTTGTTGCAACCACAGTCGTTACCGTTACCGTTGCCGCAGAAGAAGATGAGGATGATAAGGATAATAATCCAGGAGCAGTTGTTACCGTTAAATAAGCAGTTCATTCTTTAACCCCCTTTCAATGCATAATATGTAATTGTGAGAATTTTGTTACACAATGAATATATTGAAAAATTGCGAACAGAATAGAGTTCGAATCCACATTGAAAAGAGGTGATTAGGGTGAGCTTTGATTTTAACTTTAACAAATATCCCAAGCGTGATCCTCGTAGCTTTGCTGATTTTGGTGATGATGAATTTGATTATGAGTTTGCTGAAGATTTCGATTTTGAAGATGATTTTGACGGAGAAGATGAATTTGATTTTTAATTTTCCCGGCAGTTCTTGAATTGTTCACAAATATATCGTATAATAAATTCGTAAGATTTCTTTTGAGGTGTTTTATTTATGCTTTGTCAAAATTGCAATAAAAATGAAGCAAATATGCACATGAAGCGTATTGTGAACGGTAGAGCGGCAGAGGTTCACCTTTGTTCGGATTGCGCTCGTTCCTTAGGTTATGGCGAGGCTTTTTCTGCCATAGGCTTTGGCTTCAGTGATTTATTAGGTGATTTGTTTCTGAAAGGGGAGTCTTCCGCTTCAGCGTTGCATTGCCCTGCTTGCAAAAAAAGCTTTGAAGAAATAGCAAACGATGGTGAAATGGGCTGTGCTGAGTGCTACGCTACCTTTTATGATAAAATTTCACCATTTGTAAGAAGAATTCACGGCAGAGTAACTCATTTAGGTAAAAGACCGTCTGAAGAAAAATATGAATCAAGCGATGTTAAAATCGAAGTATTAAAGCAGGCTCTTGCCAAAGCTGTAGAAAGCCAGGATTTTGAGCTTGCCGTTAAATTGCGCGATGAAATTAACGAGCTTTCAAGTAAAGGAGGCAATATCTAATGGGTGCAAAATGGTATTTGGGAACAGGTGCTCAGAATGATGTTGTCATAAGCACAAATTTGCATATTGCCCGAAATTTAAAACAATTTCCGTTTCCTGCAAGGCTTTCCTTGCCGGATAAATTAAAGGTGAATTCTGTTATTAAAAATGCAGTCGATAATATTGAGGGTTACGATTTTAATTATTTTGAAATGAAAACTCTCTCTCAATCGGA
Source organism: Acutalibacteraceae bacterium (assembly GCA_045604445.1). Lineage (GTDB taxonomy): Bacteria > Bacillota > Clostridia > Oscillospirales > Acutalibacteraceae > DTU089. The sequence continues at coordinate 5,109 of JAZUOA010000193.1, read as the reverse complement.
GCTTGTTTCGCTTGCGGAAAGGTATCTTGTAAGCCCTGAATTTGCCTCTTCTCGCGATGGTAGAGCGCTTCTTTTAACTGATGATGAAGCAGTAAGCATAATGCTTAATGAAGAGGACCATATAAGGCTTCAGGTAATGTATGCAGGTTTTGCCCTCGAAGAGGCTTATAGAACGGCTGATACTATAGATAATGAGCTCAACAGAACGCTTGAATTCGCCTTTGACGATAACTTTGGCTATCTTTCTCAGAATCCTATGGCATTAGGCACGGGTATGAAAGCATCTGTTGTTTTGCATCTTCCTGCCCTTGTTGCCGCTAATCAGATAACAAAGCTTATTGCAACCGTTTCTAAATTAGGACTTTCTCTTCAGGGGTCTTATGGCGAGGGAGCCGCCGCTAAAGGTGATTTGTTCCGCCTGAGTAATACAATTACACTCGGAATTTCTGAAAAAGCCGCAATAGAAAACCTTAAATCAATTGCATTGCAGATTGCTGCTCAAGAGCGTTCAGCAAGAGAAGAGCTTTTCAAAAACACTATAACAGAAGATAGAATTTACAGAGCATATGGTGTTTTAAAATATGCAAGGCTTATTGATACAAACGAATTTATGGAGCTTATTTCCCTTGTTCGCTTGGGTGCTTTGAAGGGTCTTATTAAAATGGATACCTCAAAAATCGAGGCTCTTATGATACAAATGCAACCTGCAACAATTTCCCTTTCTGTTGACAGACCGTTAAACAGAACAGAGAGAGATAAATTGCGAGCATTGCTTGTAAGGCAAAACCTTGTATAAAAATTTCTGCCGGATTTTAAAATCCGCCAGTTTTTTGTTGATAATAATATTAAAATATGTTATTATTCCTTTCACTATGAGAAAAAAGAGGTTATTTTTTTGGAAAAATCAATGAATTCCAAAGCGGTTTTTTCTTCATTTTTAATTGTAATTGCTGCATTTATATGGGGAACTGCTTTTGTTGCACAAAGTACAGGTCTTGAAAAAATTGAAAATTTTACTTTTTTGGCATTTCGTTCTTATCTTGCTGTGGCAGTTCTTTTGCCTGTTTCATTTATTATTTATAAGAATAATAAAAAAAGAGTAGGCGATGGTGACCATGGTCAAAATAAAACCTTTGTCTCAAAAAGGCTTTTAATCGGGTCATTTTTTTGTGGAATCGCTCTTTGTCTGGCTTCCGCTTCTCAGCAATACGGAATTATGCTTTCGAGCGTTGGAAAATCAGGTTTTTTAACCACTCTATATATTTTAATGGTTCCTGTTTTGGGTTTGTTGTTCAAGAAAAAGGTTAAACCTATTTTATGGATTTGTATAGTTATAGCGCTTTGCGGAATGTATTTTCTGTGTGTAACGGAAACCGGCGGAATAGGAATAGGGGATTTGCTGCTTATTCTTTGCGCTTTTCTTTTTGCGGTGCAGATTATGATTGTTGACCATTTTGTTCAAACCGTTGATGGCGTTCGCCTTTCTCTTTTACAGTTTGCTATAACTGCTGTTATAGCAACAATCTGTATGTTTGCCTTTGAAAATCCTGATATTGAAGCAATAAAGAGTGCATGGTTTTCTATATTTTATGCAGGCGTGCTATCTTCAGGCGTTGCTTTTACTTTGCAAATAGTTGCGCAAAAAAATCTTAATCCAACTGTTGCCAGCCTTTTGATGAGCCTGGAATCTGTTTTTGCCGCTCTTGCAGGCGCATTTTTCGGCGAAAGGCTATCCGGTAACGAGATAATAGGCTGCGTGCTTGTGTTTACTGCGATTATTCTTGCTCAGGTGCCTGTTGAAACTCTCATCAAAAGAAAGAAATGAAAAAAGGGATGTAAAAAAATGAAGTTTTTTTTACATCCCGATTTTTGTTATTTTGAATAAATCATTTTTATTTAGTTGTAAAAAAAATAGCAATATGTTATTATAATAAAAATATGGTTTAGGAGGTTCTCTATGAGTAAAGAAGGCAAAACCTCCCTTATAGATAAGGGTAAGTGGTTGTTTAGCGAAATTAAAGAGCATTGGGATACTCCTGCTGAGGGTAAGTATGTTCCTTATAAAGAGTATAAGGATATTTTTATTTCGGTAGGCAGTAACTATGCAGGCTCCAAGGTTCTTGAATATATAGGATTTTGGTCTGCTTGTTTCCTTATAATGTACCATTACAAATTACCTTATTTAACCTTTTCGGTTATAGGTATAATCAATATGCCGTTAGGCTATGTTTCTGCGCTTATTTGGTGGTTTGTTTGTGATAATCTGGGCTTTTTGCCTAAGCGCACCGAACGAAAGCTATATGGTGTATATATGGGAATGATACTGTTTGGTCTTTCGTGCGTTTTCTTTGATTATTCAACTCTGTTTGATCAATCAAGTAAATTCATTACATATCTGAATGGTTTAGAGGGTATGAATGCCACTGCCTGCTTCAAGGTTTTTGGTTCCCATTTTCTATATACCGGTTGGGTAGGTGCAAGAAATATATTCTGGCGTAAAAAGCTTATTCCTAAATTCGGTAGATATAAATACTCCCTTTACTGCGATGTTGTTCCGAAGTGCATAATGGTTATTCTTGTTGGTTGGCTTCCTGTTTACAACATTCCTGATGTTGCAACTCGCGTTTGGGTAGCAAACCTTATGTTTGCTTGCTACAATGTTTTCGGTTTTGCTAATAACCTTGAGGTTTGCACTAAGAGCATAAGCCCCAATCTTCAAGAAAGAATTCTTGTTCGCAGCTATCCGATTAAGCTTTCTCATATTTTCCATTCTATTCTTGCGATTATATTACCTGTAATAATTGGTATGCTCAGAAATGACTGGGCTAATATTAACGTTTTCCGTTACGTTATTCCGGGAACCTTTATATTCTTTGCGGCTCTTACAATGTTATTTGCCGGTAGAGTTAAAGAGAGAATTCCTCAACCACCCATTGAAAAGAAGGTTCAGATTAAATTCTGGGATGGTATGTTTGGGGTTCTTCATAATAAATATCTTCTTATCAAAACAATCGTAGGACTTATTGATTCGCTTGGAAACGGAATGCTTCCTTTTGTAACAATTATTTATTTCTATACCTTCCGTTTGAGCGGTCTGCCATATAGCCTTATTGTTGCGCTTATTTCATTTGCCGGAACTCCGCCGGATCTTCTCTCGCCGTATTTCTTAAAGCGCTTTTCATATAAGCAGATAATGATTTTCTATCAATTAAGCCGTGCTATTGGTTATTCGATAATTGTTTTGGCTATGTGGTTCTGTAGCGAAAATCTTGTGGTTTGCGGAACAATATGCTGCGTTGTTATGTTCTTTATGGAAATGACCAAAACCGTGCCAACAACAGCAGGGCACGATATGGATGTGCGCATTGGTGATTATCAGATGTATCTTTCCGGTGAGCGCCTTGAAAGCTTTTCTGGTATTTTTGGTTGGTTTACCGATCCGTTAACGAAATTCATCGGACTTATTATTCCTATATTCCTTCTGAAATATGGCTTTAACAGTAATTGGGATGTTCTCTTTGTTGATGCATCAAGAAGAAATATTATAATCATTCCTATAATCGTTGATGTTATTGGCTTTTTCCTTATGACGATACCTTATTTGTTTTGGGATTACGACAGCAAAAAACAGAATATGGTTATGGAGGTCCTTAAGAAAAGAGCCGAGGTAACAGAAAAGAAAGCCCAAGAAGAAGGCGTTTCCGTTGCAGGTAGCTATAAAGGTTAAGGAGGGCGAGTTATGAGCAAAAAAGAAAAAATCAAAAGATATGATGATGAGCCTGTAACCCTCGATATACCTGAAGATGAAATTTGGACTTATCAGGTTCCGGGTCTTGCCCCGCCTCATATCAATAAACCTTATACCCATTTTAAATTGAAAAAAATAATATTCATACTTATTATTGTTGTTGCGGTATCTCTCTCCTGTTATTTTAGCGTTCGCACTGTTCAAAAAGAAACCTTTGAATTTGAAAAGAACGAAGCCTCAGCTTTTGAGCTTTCAAAATTCAGTAATACAGGTTATATAACAGAGCTTACCATTGACTATGTAACAAGGGTTGAATATGAGGAAGGCAATGGTGACCCCGAAACTAATTTTAAGTTAGTTAAGGATAAAGAAAAGCCTGTAACCTCAGTTAGAGAATATGCGCTTAATTGCGATGAAAAGGTTTTAACAATCAATATTGGCGCAGGCGTTACAGAAATTGATAATAAGGCATTTTATTCCTGTTGGAATCTTGAAGCAATTTTTGTTGATGAAAACAACCCTAACTATTGCGATATTGATGGCGTTCTTTATAATAAGGATAAAACAGAGCTTATTATGTACCCTGTTAATCATGATGCTTACCTTTGCAAAAAATACGGGTATACTCAGTACAATGAAAAAGGCGAGTGGGCAGAGCTTACTCCCGAGGATAAGGGCTTTGAGGATTACAAAAGAGATGTTTTAACCTATGTTATTCCTTCAACTGTTACAAAAATCGGCGAGCTTTCTATGAACTATGCATATCTTGCAGATGTTTATATGCCCGAGGGCATTGAAAGCATTGAAACTCTCGCTTTCTTTAAATCTACACGGCTTGAAAATGTTTATTCTTATAAAACAGATAAAATAATTGAGAAAACTGAATTTTCCTCTGTAGAGGAATTAGGCAAGGTTTATAATTCGCTTCCCGAAGGGCTTAAATATATTGGCTCGGATGCTTTCAGTTATGACCAGGCTTTAACCTATCTCTATATTCCTGAAAGTGTAAACCATATAGGGCATCATGCTTTTTGGGACACAGTTTATAAAGAGGGTAGTGAGCTCAGGGGAATTACCTCCGTAGATGTTGCTACAAGCGAAGAGGCTTTTAAAGATGTTGAAAAAGGCGATCAATGGCGCGGTCAGTATGATTACCTGCTGTTTAAAAAGAGCGTAGACATTAACTATAACGCAGATCGGAAATAATAAAAAAGGGGATGTAAAAAAAGCGCAGATCGCACAAAACTATATAAAGCAAGGGACTTTCGCAGGTTTCAAAGCCTGTAAAAGTCCCGATTTTTTATAAACACATAAATAAAGAGAATTATTTGTGTTTTGTTCTACAAACAAACCTCGCCACT
>JAZUOA010000192.1:0-14026 GCA_045604445.1 Acutalibacteraceae bacterium | reverse complement strand
TGATTTGAAAAAATCAAGAGTTAATTTATATTTTTTGAAATTAGTTTGGTTTCGGTTGTTTTTAGAGTTTATTTGTTATATAATCAACCTATAAAAATTTTATGAGGTAAAATATGAAAAAAATCATTAAAGGAATATTTTTAAGCATTTTTTTGTTGGTTATTGTAGCAGTTATCGTTTTAGCCGGTAATACTTTTATGTATTACCCCTACTACAAAGAAAATAAACAGGCGGTAAGAATTGAAGCAGAAGAGGATAGTATCAAAATGATGAGCTACAATCTTCGTTGCATAAGTCCTACCGATTGGGGCAAAAAGGGGTGGTTTTACCGCGCCGATTTGATTATCGATGATATTGAGGAGCAAAAGCCCGGTATAATCGGTTTTCAGGAGGCAACAAAATGGCATTATTCATATATTGTTGACTCTTTAAAGGGCTATGATTCGGTTATTACATACCGCGATGATGCCTTTAACTCTGAGGGTTGCCCCATTTTCTACAATACCGCGCTGTATACCTTAGTTGATAAAGGCTCCTTCTGGCTTTCTGAAACCCCCGATGTTCCCAGCAAATCCTGGGGTGCGCAGTACAATCGCGTTTGCAGTTATGTTATTTTAACCGAAAATGCAACAGGTAAGGATTTTGTGGTTTTTAATACCCATCTCAGCCATGTAAGCGATGAAGCAAGGATAAACGGTATAAAGGTTGTTCTTGATAAAATCGCGCAGTTCGGTTCCTTGCCTGCGGTTATAATGGGTGATTTTAATGCTCTTGAGGGCTCAGAAACCTATAAAAGCGTAACAGAGAATTTTTCGGATGCTAAATACCAAACAGAAAAAACATCCGATTCCCATACCTATAACGGTTGGGGGGATTCTGAAAAGTTCAAACGAATTGATTACTTTATGATTTCTAAACAGGGTCTTAAGGTTAACAGCTACAATGTTCTTTCAGGTATGAGAAACGGTAATTACACAAGCGACCATTGCCCGATAGTTGCAGAAATTATTTTGGAGAAATAATTTGTGTAGTTGAAAGCCGCAAATGGCAAGTGGCAGGTTCAGGGGTGCAAAGCGCCGATTATAATTTAATTGTTTGTTGTTAAATATAAAAAATAAAAAACGAAATCACTCGATTAAGATTTTCTTAACCGAGTGATTTTTTTATAGCTCATTTATGAATTCTCCTATTCTCTCAAGAGCTTTTATAATATGCTCGGGAGAATAGCAGTAAGAGGCTCTTACAAAGCCTTCGCCGCCTTTTCCGAATGCGGTTCCCGGAACAACGGCAACCCTTTTTTGCTCAAGAAGCCTTTCGCAGAATTCCTCGCTTGAAAGCCCTGTGCTTTTTATTGAGGGGAAAGCGTAAAATGCGCCCTTGGGTTCGCGGCAGGTAAGCCCCAATTTATTGAATCCGTTAACAATAAGGCGCCTTCTGCGGTCATATTCCCTTACCATATTTTCAACCGCTTCGTCGCCGTTTCTGAGGGCTTCAACCGCTGCGTACTGAGAGGTAGTCGGAGCGCACATTATTGCGTATTGATGAATTTTGGTTATCTGACTCAAAATTTCCTGAGGACCGCAAGCATAGCCTAAACGCCAGCCTGTCATAGAAAATGCTTTAGAAAATCCGTTGATTGTTATTGTTCTTTCCTTCATTCCCTCAACCGAGGCGGGAGAGGTATGCTTTAAATCGCAATAGGTAAGCTCGGAATAAATTTCATCGGATAAAACAATGATATTTGTATCGGCTAAAACTCTTGCGATTTTTTCAATATCCTCTTTTTCCATAACTGCGCCTGTAGGGTTGCAGGGATAGGGGAGGATAAGGGCTTTTGTTTTATCTGTTATTGCTGACTTCAATTCTTCCGGGGTTACCTTGAAATCGTGTTCAGCCTTTGTTTCAATGATAACGGGAACACCGCCTGCCAATGAGGTTATCGGCTCATAGCAAACGTAGCTGGGCTGAGGAATTATAACCTCATCGCCAGGAGCAACGATTGCTCTGATTGCGCTGTCAATAGCCTCGCTTCCGCCAACAGTAACGAGAATTTCTGTTTCGGGCTTGTAGGTTATGTTATATTTTCTTTCAAGATAAATTGAAATTTCTTTTCTCAGTTCAATAGTTCCGCGGTTTGCGCTGTATTTGGTTCTGCCCCTTTCAAGAGAGGAAATACCCGCTTTCCTTATATGCCAGGGGGTTTGAAAATCAGGTTCTCCAACTCCTAAGGATATAACATCCTCCATTGTTGCGGCGATATCGAAAAATTTCCTTATTCCTGAGGGCTTGATTTCCTTAACCGCAGGGCTCAGAACCTTGCTGTAATCAATCATAAAGGAATTGCCCCCTGGTGTCCTCCTCAATATCAAAAAGCTCAACATCAAGCTCCTTGTATCGGCGCATAACAAAATGAGTTGCGGTTGAGGTTACGGAGTCAATTGTTGCAAGCTCTCTGGCAACGAAGCGGGCAACATCCTGAAGAGTTTTTCCCTTAACAACAACATTAAGGTCATAAGAGCCTGACATAAGATAAACGGATTCAACCTCTTTGAATGCCATAACCCTTTGCGCAACCTCTTCAAAGCCCAGCTCAGCTTTAGGAACAACGTTTAATTCCACTATCGCCGAAACATAAGCGCCATCAAGCTTTTCCCAGTCGATAACGGCTTTGTAGCCTTTTATTATGCCTTCCTTTTCCAAGGCTTCAATTTCATTTTTAATTTCAGCTTCTTCTGCGCCCAGCATTGTTGCAAGCTGTTCTGCGGTGTAGCGAGCGTTTTTACTTAAAAGCTTTAAAATTTCGTGTTTCATAATAATTCCTCTACATTAAATTTTCGTTATAATGAGCTCTTTCACCACCGATGAATTTTGCTCTTGTTCTCGCACCGGTAACGGTAGCATTACCTATTTTGTTGTTTTCCAGCCTGAGGGGAACTGCCACTTTTTTTAAATGCATTCCTATTAAGGTTGAGCCGATATCAATTCCTGCATCGGCTTTTATTTCTTCTACGGCAACGGGGTTTTTAAAGCTGTTGTACGCGGCAGTTGCAAATGAACCCCCGGCTTTTGGTTGGGGTATTACATTTACAAGTTCCAAAAAAGGTACAACCTCGGCTTCTGTGATAATTGCTCTGTTAAGATGCTCGCAACATTGGGCGGCAATAAAAATACCGCTTTCGTTTGCAGCTTCATAAATGCCGTCAAAAACGAGTTTTGCTGCTTCCGGTGAAGAATTAGTTCCGATTTTTTTACCTAAAACCTCGCTTGTTGAACAACCTACAACGAGAATCTGACCTTTTTTCAGTTTTGCTGTTTCTATAATTTCTTTTGTTGCAAGATATCCTTGCTCTTTAAGATTTTTCATTGCTTTACCCACTCTAAAAAATAATGATTGTATTTTACACCATTTTTAAAAAAAGTAAATACTATATTGAAATGTTTATAAAAAGTTGATAGAATAAAATAAAAGGAAATGATAAACTAAAAAAAGAGGTGTTACTGTGGCAGTTAGATTTAATGATGATAAAGAGGTTGTTGCAAGAATTAAAGAGGGCCTAAAGCTCAAAGGTGGTTATTGCCCTTGCAGATTAGAAAAAACAGAAGAAAATAAATGCATCTGCAAAGAGTTCCGAGAGCAGATTGCCGACCCTGATTTTGAAGGCTATTGCCACTGTATGCTTTATTATAAATCAAAGGATTGAGAGGAAATAATTATGGAATTAACGGTTACAAGTGAGAATTTTGAAGAGCTTGTTTTAAAAAGCGACAAGCCTGTTATGCTTGATTTTTGGGCGGTTTGGTGCGGACCTTGCCAGATGATTGCTCCTGTTGTTAAAGAAATTGCCGAGGAAAATGAGAATGTTGTTGTAGGCAAAGTAAACGTTGATGAGGAGCAGGCTCTTGCAATGAAGTTCGGAATTTCAAGTATTCCGACCATTCTTGTTATCAAAAACGGCGAAATTGTTAATAAGGCGGTAGGGCTTCGCTCAAAGGCTCAGCTCCTTGAGCTTTTAGAAGGCTGAAATAAATAACGGATATTATAAAAAAAGAGGATGTGAAAAACAAAGTTTTACATTCTCTTTTTTATTTTGTTACATATTTATTACAATTCATCCACTTTATTTGACAGTTGCCTTTATTTATAGTATTATTTATTGGTAAATTGGAATAATATGGTGAAAAGTATGTTTATTGTTTTAGAAGGTCTTGACGGTTGCGGAAAAACAACTCAGACAGAGCTTGTTTGCAAGCGCCTTAAGGAAGACGGAATTGATTTTAAAAAAATCAAGCTTCCCGATTATGAAAGCGAATCCAGCGTGCTTGTAAGAAAATATCTTGCCGGTGATTTTGGAAAAAACGCAAACGACGTTAACGCTTATGCTACCTCTGTTTTATATGCGGCAGATCGTTTCGCATCCTATACTGAGAAATGGAAAGCTGATTATTTAGCGGGTAAGCTTATTTTTGCAGACCGCTATACCCCTGCAAATGCAATTTATCAAATGACCAAGCTCCCCAAAGAGGAGTGGGATGAATATCTGGATTGGCTTTTCGATTTTGAATATAATAAAATCGGTATTCCTGAACCTGATAAGGTTATTTTTCTCGATATGCCTGTTGAGGTTTCTCAGCGCCTTATGACAGAGCGCTATGAGGGCGATGAAAACAAAAAGGATGTTCATGAGGCTAATGTCGGTTTTCTTAATGCTTGCCGCGAAGCCGCTCTTTATGCGGCGGATAAATGCGGTTGGTTTGTTGTTGAGTGCTCTGAAAACGGCAGCCCTCTTTCAATAGAAACAATAAACGACGCTGTTTACGGAATTTTAAAGAGTGAAAAATAATTTATGCTTGAATTTGAATTGATAACTCCTGATGACAAGGAGCTTATTGAAGAAAATATTCCCGCTTCCGTTAGGAATATGTGTGATTTTTCTTTCGGAAACCTTGTTTGTTGGGGCGCGGTTGAAAATACACGCCTTGCCTGTAGCGGCGGCTTTGTATTTCTGAGAAGCCGTTTTAATGGCGTTAAGGCGTATGCTTTCCCTTGGGGCAATGGTGAGCTCGACGAGGCCTTTCAGATTCTTGAGGCTGATTCAAGGGAGCGAAGCTGTAAGCTGAATTTTTATTGCGTAAGCGAGGAACAGCTTGAAGCCTTAAAGGCGCGCTATGGCGAAAGGCTTTTTATTGAAGAGCAAAGAGATTTCTTTGATTATGTTTATGCGAGAGAAAATCTGGCTGAGCTAAAAGGCAGAAAATATCATTCTAAAAAGAATCATGTTAATTCATTTTTAAAAAGATATAGCTATGCTTATGAAAAAATAAATGAGAAAAATCTTCAGGAATGTTTAGAGTTTTCTCGCCTTTGGCATAAGCAAGGAGAAAGAAATCCCAAATTAGATGAGGAAAAGCTTGTTATAGATAAAGCTTTTAAGTATTTTAACGATTTGGGGCTTTCAGGTGCTTTAATAAGGGTAGATGGCAAAATTGTTGCTTATGCTCTGGGTGAAGCAATGGCAGATGGTGAAACTTATTGTACCCATTTTGAAAAGGGTTCTAATGAGTTGCCTCAGGCTTATGCAGTTATAAACAAGCTTTTTGCAGAGGTCAGCCTTGAGGGCTTTAAATATATTAACCGCGAGGATGATGCAGGTAGCGAAGGGTTAAGAAAAGCAAAAACTTCTTATCACCCTGAATTTCTTGTAAAAAAATATTATGTTGAAGTTAAGTGAGCCGAGAGTATGCTCGGTAAAAGATTATGATGCCTTAAAGGAATTATATGAAATTTGCTTTGAGGATAAAAAAGAGGTTGTTGATTCTTTTTTTGAGAAAACCTTAAAATCAGAAATTGCCGTTGGCATTTTTCAGGGTGACAAAGCCGTAAGCTCATTGTATTTGCTTAAAAGCGAAATACAATTTCCCGATGGTGAAAAATATCCGGCTTTTTATGTTTACGCTGTTTCAACCCATCCTGATTATCGAGGAAACGGGTTAATGAAAAAGCTTCTGAATTTTGGGGAAGGCATAGCTGAAAAAAACGGAGCCTGCTATCTTTTTCTTGTGCCTGCGGAAGAATCTCTTTTTCCGCTTTATGAAAAATGCGGTTATAAAACAGGCTTTTTCTATGAAGAAAAAGAGCTTTTAAATGCAGATTTCCCAAAATCAGCTGATTGCTGTGAAAAAACAATAAGCTTTGATGATTACAGAAAATATATCAAATGCAACGTTCCGACCGCCGTTTTATGCGAGGGTGCTTTTAAAAGCTTTTTTGGCTTTAAGGGTGGCGAGGCGGGCCTTGTTTATGTTGAAAATAAAGGCTTTTGCGTTTATGAAAAAAACGAAGGTCAGGTTATTGTTTTTGAGCTTCGGGGCGATGAAAACGCGGTTTTAGGTTGTTTATTCAGCAGCTGCAGCGAAGAGAAAATCAAGGTTTTTTCTCCTTGCTGTGATGGTAGCCCGAAGCCCTACGGAATGTTTTTAAAACTGAGAGAATGCAGGGATATTGAAAACGGATTTTTCGGTGTTCCCTATTCAACCTGAAAAGAGGTTATATTATGATTTATATTTTTCTTGCAAACGGCTTTGAAGAAATTGAAGCTTTAGCACCTCTCGATTTTCTTTTGAGAGCGGGAGTGCAGGTTAAAACCGTCGGCATCAGCGGAAAATTCTGCCGGGGTGCTCACGGTATAAATGTTGAAGCGGATATTGATTGTGATGAAGCTGTTTTAAATAACGAGCTTCAGGGGATTATTCTTCCCGGAGGTATGCCCGGAGCAGAAAATCTGAATAACAGTCCTCTTGTTCAGAAGGCTATTGATTATTGCGCCGAAAACAACAAAATTATTGGTGCAATTTGCGCCGCTCCGTTTGTTTTAGGCAGAAAGGGCTTGCTTCAGGGTAAAAAGGCAACCTGCTTTCCCGGCTTTGAAGGCGAGCTTCTCGGTGCAAGGGTTGTTGAATCGGGCGTTGTTACGGATGGGATGATTGTTACAGCCAAGGGTGCCGGGGTTGCCTGGGAATTTGGTGCAGCGATATGCTCAATAATTACCGGAGAGGAAAAGGCGCTTGAGATACTAAGAGGTATCCAATGGAGAAAGTGATAGATATAAGGCCCATTAAAAAGAAAATGCGCGCCGAAATTAAAGAAAAAAGGGCAGGTATGCCCGAAGCTCTCAAGGCCTCTTATGATAAAAAGATTTGCAACAAGCTTCTTAATTTGTGGGCGGTGAGAGAAACCCAAACATTTTTATGCTATGTTTCAACTCCCATAGAGGTTGATACATTGTGCTTCATAAACACCCTGCTTTCAAATGGTAAAAGGGTGGCAGTTCCCCGATGCGTTGAAGGTAAAGCGGAGATGAATTTTTATTATATAAATTCATTGGAGGAGCTTTCATCAGGAGCTTTCGGAGTTTTGGAGCCGAAGGAAAATGAAGCTAACAGGCTCATAAAAACAGAAGATACTATTTGCATTGTGCCGGCATTTATGTTTGATAAAAATGGCTACAGGCTTGGTTACGGTAAAGGGTATTATGACAGATATTTATCTCGTTACAAAGGTCTTACAATAGGCATTTGCTACGATGAAAATATAACAGACGAATTATTTCACGGTAAATTTGACAGGGCAGTTGACCTTGTGTTGAGTGAAAAACGGATTTTGACCGTGGAAAAAAAGGAGGTCTAAAAATGGATTTTGATTACGATGAGCTTTTGAAGAAATATAGCGAAAGCGATGAGGTGGATTTAGATAAGGATGATGATTTTGCCGTTCGCAGATTTGAAGAAATTCAAAAAGAAAGGCAGAAAAAGGTGAGTGAATTCAAGGTTTCTCTGGATTCTGATTCATCTGAAGATAAGCCTGCCCAAAACAAAGGGGTTTATTTTTCGAATCCTCCCCGCAGTATGAGTAAAGAAGCCCAAAAGGAAAAAAGGTCGAATGCCCGCAAGGATACTACTCAAAAGAAGCTTCGGGTTTCTGCCCCTCCGGCAACTGAAAAGCAGAAAAAGTTTATCGCGCTTAAGGAGGAAAAAGCCCAAAAACGCGCCAACAGCTTTTTAGGCAAATTTTTTACATCTGAAAGGGCATCAAGGTTTGCGCTTATTCTGGCTATAATTGTTTTTTCCAGCGTTATCCTTTGCGTTTACGGAATAGGCTGCATAAACGATATCCTTGCTTTAAATGTTGAGGAAAAATCCGTTGAGGTTACGGTTTCTGAAAATATGAGTGATGGTGAGGTTATCAGCATACTCGAGGATAACGGGCTTATAAAAAATGAAGTTTTTTGTAAGCTGTTTGTTAAGCTGCTGGAAATAACTTCGGCAGATGATGAAAAAGAGAATTTTGTTTCAGGCGTTTATACCCTTAACAGCAAGGATGGGCTTGAAAAAATGCTTGCAACGATGAAAGCGGATATTACTCTTTCGGAAACAGTTACTCTTACCTTCCCTGAGGGTTGGACAATTGACCAGATTGCAGAAAAGCTTGAATCAAATGAGGTTTGCACAGCCGCAAGCTTTATAAACACCTTGCAATCAGTTGATTTTTCAGAGGAATATGATTTTATTAAGGCGATTGCGAATAAAGAAAAACGCTTCCGTATGCTTGAGGGATATATGTATCCCGATACCTATGAATTTTATGTGGGTGAAAATGCTTCAAGCGTTGTTCGCAGATTCCTTGATAACTTTGAATCCCGTTGGACTGATGAATATCAGAAGCAGGCAGATGAATTGGGCGTAAGCGTTGATGAAATAATAACTCTTGCTTCAATTCTTCAGGAGGAAGCGGCAACAAGCGAGCAAATGGATGAAATTGCATCTGTTCTTTATAACAGATTGGAGAGACCTGCAACATTCCCCTGGCTTCAGTGCGACTCTACTGAGGATTACCTTCTTAACACAATTAAGCCTACTCTTACTTCTTCAACAGAGGATGTTGAAAGGTATATTCAATATCGCGATGATTACGATACTTACAGCACCGAGTGCACGGGTCTCCCTGTTGGAGCTATTGCTAACCCGGGTGATGCGGCTATAAGAGCGGCTCTTAAGCCTGCCGATACAGGTTATTTATATTTCCGCCATGATTCCAAGGGTGGCGTTTATTATGCAAGCTCTCTTGCTGAGCATGAAGCAAACGGCAGGCGCGTTGCTGAGGTAGACGGCTGATGAAGAAAGCAATATCATTGTTGCTTTGTGTTTTGTTTCTTTTCAACTTATGTTCTTGCAATTTCAGCAAGAATGAAGCTATAAATTTAACCGCTATGAACACTCTTATGCAAATAAGGGTGTTCAGCAGTTTAAAGGGGAAAAAAGAAACTGCAAAGCTTTTTGAAAACGAAATTTTGCGGCTGGAAGCTCTTTTTGATGAAGGAATAGCCGAAAGCGATGTTTACAAAATAAACAATTGTGATAGTCAATGCCGTATATCAAGCGAAACTGCCAAAATAATTGAATCGGCAAGCTTTGCAAGCAAAAAAACCAATGGTGCTTTTGATATAACCATTATGCCTGTTCTTAGGCTTTGGGGCTTTGATAACGGTAATTACGGTGTGCCTGAGAAAAATGATATCGAAACGGCGCTTTTAAAGGTTGGTAGCGATAATATAAAGCTTAACGGCGCCGAAATAACAAAAAAGAACGGAACCGAAATATCTTTAGGCGGCATTGCGAAGGGTTATCTGGGCGACAGACTTTTGAAAATTGCCGAAGAAAATGAGATATGTGCAGTTGTTTCTCTGGGTGGCAATATTGTGCTTTGTGGAGAGAATCGGGAAAAAGGGTACTGGACTGTTGGTGTTAAAAATCCAATTTCTCAAAATGAGCTTGCCTGCACCTTTGAAAGCGAAGGCAACTTATCTGTTGTTACATCCGGGGGATATGAACGGTATTTTGAGAAGGACGGTAAAACCTTTCACCATATTATTGATACTAAAACGGGGGAGCCCGCAAGGAGCGACCTTTTAAGCGTTACGGTGATAGGCAAAAACGGTGCCTTATGCGATGCTTATTCTACAGCGCTTTTTGCAATGGGTAAGGAAAAAGCCGTTGCTTTCGCAAAAGAAAACAACGACTTTAAATATATTTTTATTACTGATGAAAACGAGATTTTAGCTTTAGGAGAGATTAAAAATTTGCAAGCCGAAAGCGAGAATTTCAAAATTAAATAAATTCGGCAATTATAGCGTTTGATAACAGCATACCTTGTTCGGTAAGCGAAACCTCCTTGCCATTGAAATTAACCAAGCCTTTCTCTTTAAAGAGAGGGGCTTTTTTTATTATTTTTTTTGAAAGCTCCTCACCGAAAAGATTATCAAGCTTTTCTAAAGAAAGACCGTTTTTCAGGCGCAGAGAGAGCATAATATATTCCTCCGGGCTACCACCGAAGCAATCAAAAACGGCAGGGGCTTCGTTTATGAAATCCGCCGTGCTGCTGTCAAAATAAAATCTTTTTCCGTTAATAAACGAATGAGCACCGGGGCCTAAGCCTAAATAATCCTCTAAAATCCAATATTTTGTATTATGCTTGCTTTCAAAACCCTTTTTGGCAAAGTTTGAAATCTCGTAATGCTCAAATCCGTGGTTTTTAAAAAAATCGCAGCATTGCAAATAAAAATCGCAACAGGCATCATCGTCGGGAAAATCGTATTTATCGCGTGCCTTGTAAAAATGCGTGTTTTCCTCTATTTTTAAAATATACGCGCTTATATGGGGAACCCGGCATTTAACGGCAAATTCGAGAGTTTCATTTAAAGAGTCTGTAGTCTGATTGGGGATTCCCAGCATTATATCAAGAGATATGTTGCTTATTCCATGCTCTTTTAATAGCGAAATAACCGATGCTATTCTTTCTTTATTTGCGCTTCTGCCTAAGGCTTTTCTTTCGCTGTCAACAATTGATTGCATACCCAGCGATATTCTGTTGACGCCTGCTTCGGTTAAGAAGGGTATAATAGCTTCGATATCTGAGCCGGGGTTGCATTCCACAGTTATCTCTGCCGCTTCATCAATAAAAAAGCGTTTTTTTGCAGCAGTTATTATTTTATAAAGAGCCTCTCCCGAAAGGGCGGAGGGAGTTCCGCCACCTATATAAAGCGAATCTGCTTTGAAGGGTTCTTTTATGAATTCTCCAACTCTTTTAAAGGTGGTGATTTCATCAATGAGGGCGTTAATATATTCGGTTTTTTCATTTTCGTTGCAAGGGTAGGAATAAAAATCGCAATATGGGCATTTGGATTTGCAAAAAGGTATGTGGATATAAACGCCTGCCAAAATAACACCGCCTTTCTGTAGGGCTGGTGTTATTATACTATTCCTCCTTGCTTTTTTCAACTGCCTTTGCTATTCGCTTTAAAACATATTTGTTTGAGCAACCGCCCAAATCCTTGCATCTGTAGGAATGCAAACACCTTACTTTACGCTTCCCGCTTTGAAAACGCAGCTCTTCAATAACAACGTTTTTTCCTACAACGTTGCAGAATTGTTCATAGGTAAAAGAATGTCTGTTCATAAGCACCTCTAAAATAAATTGATAATTATATTTTATGCGGTGTAATTATAAATAATTATTTGCAATATAATTTAATAATCAAGTTAAAAAGGAGCGAATGTAATTTACAGCACAAGGCTTTATTCAAGAATTAAAAAAATGACCGAAGAAGAAAAACTTTTAAAAGAAATCGGTGAAGTAAGGTTTTTAATGAGGCTTGCTTATTTCAAGCTTTCCGAGGCAACCGAAAAGGAGCTTATAGAATCGGCAATTTTAGAATTGCGTTCGTTAGAGGTGCGCCATGGATATTTGTTAAAAAAGCTTAAGGAGGAAGCTAAAAAGTGATTTATGCTTTATGTGTTTTTTTAGGTGTTTTAATGTTTGTTGCTTTTGTGAAAAGCGGTAGCTTTTTTAAATCTGTTTTCACAAGCGTTTTAGGCGGCGTCAGCGCTCTTTGCGCAGTTAAAGCTGTTTCATTATTTTTGCCTTTAACATTAGGTATTAACATATATTCTCTGGCTTTTGGAGCGTTTTTTTCAGTTCCGGGTGTTATTTTTATGCTTTTGGCACAAACATTTTTGTTTTAACTTGCTTAAATGATAAAAAAAGTATATACTTTTCTTACTAATTATTTAAGAGGTTAAAAATGGCAAGAGAATTTACAAAGGTTTTTATAACTCCTAAAGGGGAAAAGCATATTAAAGGCGGTCATCCCTGGGTATTTGCTGAAGAGATTACAGCTGTTTTCGGGGAATATCAAAACGGAGATATCGTTGATGTTTATTCTAAAAAAGAAAGGTTTTTAGGCTCAGGCTACATCAATGATAATTCAAAAATAAGGGTGCGCATTATTTCTAAAAATGCCAACGATAAATTTGATGAAGCGTTTTATGAAAGGCGCGTAAGGTACGCAATAGATTACCGCCGAACAGTTATGGGTGAGGCGGATTTTAAATGCTGCCGTCTTATTTTCGGTGAAGCGGATTCATTCCCCGGGCTTACTGTGGACAGGTTCAACAACATAATTGTTGTTCAGGTGCTTTCATTGGGTATTGAAAGAATAAAGCATTTTTTGATTCCGATGATAGTCAGTGTTCTTCGGGGCTACGGAGAGGAAATTGATGCGGTTTATGAACGCAACGATGTTGCAATACGCGAGCGCGAGGGAATGGAGCAGTTTAAAGGCTTTTTTAAGGGCGAGGGGCTTAAAACCGATTTGAACGGCTTTACCAAAATCAATGAAAACGGAATTGTTTATAATGTGGATTATATAAATGGCCAGAAAACAGGTTTTTTTCTTGACCAAAAATATAACCGCCTTGCAATAAGAAAAATTGCAAAGGGCAGAAAGGTCCTTGATTGCTTTACCCATACGGGTGCGTTTGCTCTTAACGCCGCGGCGGCAGAGGCCTCTCTTGTAACAGCGGTGGATATTTCTGAGGATGCGTTGAAAACCGCCCAAAGCAACGCGGAGCTTAACGGCTTTACCAATATGGAATTCAAATGCGCCAATGTTTTTGATTTGTTAACTGAAATGAAAGAAACAAAATCCTGCGATTATGATTTTATTATTCTTGACCCTCCTGCATTTACAAAAAGCAGTTCAACGGTTAAAAGCGCATACAGAGGCTATAAAGAAATAAATATGAAGGCTATGAAGCTGTTACCCCGAGGCGGATACCTTGCAACCTGCTCCTGCTCTCATTTTATGCCTGATGAGCTTTTTAGGAAAATGCTTTCAGATGCCGCAACCGATGCAGGCGTTAGCCTCAGGCAGATTGAGTGCCGCCAACAAAGCGCAGACCACCCAATACTATGGAATGTTCCTGAAACGGATTATTTGAAGTTTTATATTTTCCAGGTTGTGTAAGTTTGCACTATGTTTCGAATTATTTTTAAAATAGTAAAAAAAGTTATAAATAAATCTTGACAATCGGATAAACTAAGAGTATAATAACATCCGTCTTAGCGGGATAGTGTAACGGTAGCACGACAGACTCTGACTCTGTTTGTTGGGGTTCGAATCCCTATCCCGCTGCCAAAAGAAGAAAGCACCCAAGAGGGTGCTTTTTTCTTTTAGTAAGATAATATAGGGATTCGAACAAGGAGGGAGCAAACGAAAGTTTGCGGAAGAAAACAGTCCGGTGGACTGTTTTTGCCGACGTGGGTAACGAGCGTAAGCGAGGCGATAGAGCACGGTAGTGCTCGGAAAAATCCCTATCCCGCTGCCAAAAAAGAAGTAACTTTTGTCTATCAAAAGTTACTTCTTTTTTTATCCAAGCCGCAGGCTTGGCATATCATCACGACGCAGTCGTGTATATCATCAGCCCCTTTGGGGCTGTATCTCATCACGCGTCAGCGTGCATCCTCCTGCGGCTTGATGAGATGCAACACTGCGTGTTGATGATATGCAATTCCTGCGGAATTGATGATATACAAGGCTACGCCTTGATTTATTTACAAAAGTGTGGTATAATCTATTCGAAAAATTATGACTTGAAGAAATCCGTTTCAGGAGCGCAAAATGTTTATTAGAAT
>JAZUOA010000191.1:0-19660 GCA_045604445.1 Acutalibacteraceae bacterium | reverse complement strand
TGTCTTCCTAAGACCGCTTGGCCTCCGACTTTACCATATAAAACAGGTCTTCCCGGAACATCTAACCTACCTTTCTCTTCTACAAGCTCTTTTTGGCAAAGAGTGTTAACAACACCCGAACAATCAACACCTCTGATCTGCTCTATGTAAGGTTTAGTTATAGGTTGATTGTAAGCAATAATTGCCAATACCTCAAAAGCCGCCTGAGAAAGTGGAGAATTCCTTTTCAAATCCAAAATAGATCTAATCGGTTCCACAAATTCTTTTTTACTGCAAAGCTGGTATTTTGTATCCATTCTTACAAGACAAATACCGCTATCTTCGCTATCAAGCTTTTTTGTTAAATCATCCAAAAGCGAAAGCACAGAATCATCATCCATACCTAAAACTGCGGCTATTTTTGAATATTCCAACGGCTCTGCCGCTGCAAATAAAATTGCCTCTATTGCGGCTATCTGTTTATTTTTTATCAAGAATTTTCCATTCCTTCCAAAAGTTCTATCTGAATGTCGTCACCGTTACCGGAAACATAAATTGTTTTATTCTTAGCAAGCTCCAAAACAGCCAGGAAAGCTGCAACCAAATCGGAACGGGATTTTGCTTGCTTATAAATATCAAAGAGCTTGCATTTGCGTTTTTTCTTAAGAGAAGAAACAATAGAATCTATCTTTGAGCCAACAGAAACAATTTTTCTTGTTACAATAGCTTTAAAAGAATCTATCGGTGGAGGTAACCGCCTGAGCTTCTTACCGGCTGCAAGAGAATAGGCATTTAAAAGCTCACCGGGTTCATGCAATCTTTTATAAGAATTATCAGGAGTTACGCTTTCAGGTAAATCACGAACCATATAATCAAAGCCATTTGTCATTTGAGAAAGCTTACCTGCAAGAATTTTGCAATCTCTATACTCCAAAAGCTCATCACGAAGCTCGTTCTTCAGTTCCTCTGCTTCATCATAAACGGGAAGAAGCGAAACCGTTTTAATATACACCAGGCGGGCTGCCATCTCTAAAAACTCACTGGCAACCTCCATATTTTCCTCCTGCATTTCCCGAACATAAGCAGTATATTGCTCAACCAATTCAAGAATAGGAATATCATAAATATCAAGCTTATGTTTTGTTATCAGATGCAACAGCAAGTCCATCGGACCCTCAAATACATCAAGTTTATACGAAATTTTATCCATTTTATCCCATCAATCCAAAAGGCAATGCTGTAACGAAATCAATACCTGAAATAACCAAACCGGATATAAGGCTCAAGGGTTTTGTTAGCACATTAGTTACAAGCAAGAAAAATAAGCCTATTGTAATATATCTTTCATATTTCATTATTTTATAATAAATCCGCGAGGGAAGAATTGCAGTTGCAATTCTCGAACCATCTAATGGCGGTATCGGAATCAAATTAAAAACAGCAAGATTCACGTTTATCGATGCCGCGTAAAAGAAAAATAAAGCAGTATAAATAAGAGCTTTATTGGTTGGTGAAGCACCAAATGCAAGAATACCATTACTTATAATCATACAGAAAAATGCCTGAAGAAGATTGCATAAGGGGCCTGCAAACGCAACCAATGCCATATCCCTTTTAGGCTTTTTAAAGCGGCGCATTCTGACTTCAACCGGCTTAGCATAACCGAAGCCGCAAAGGAATATAAGAGCTGCTCCCAATGGGTCTATATGAGCCATTGGGTTAATTGTTAACCGCCCTCTGACACGTGGAGTGTCATCCCCCAACTTAACTGCCGTAAGAGCATGGGCAAATTCGTGGAGAGGCGTTGCACAAAACACAACGAAGCACATTGAACCCAGCATAATAAGGATATCTATAAACTCAATATCGCCACTAATATAATCAAAAATATAGCTAATCAACTACAGCACCTGCCTTGCAATATTTTACTATAAACCAACTAAAAGGTCAATAATTATTATCTGTTTACAGTTACTACTCTATCCAGCCCGGAGGCATCCTTAATAATATTACCTTTTTGCGCCCTCTCAACAAAAAGAGTAAGTATATCTTTAGCTTGATCTTCACCACATTCCATTGCAATCGCACCGCCCTTGTTAATATAAGGGAACCAATTTTCTGCAAGACTTCTGTAGAAAATCAAACCATCCTCTCCACCATCAAGAGCAAGCCGAGGCTCAAAAGATATCTCCGGCTGCAATGAATCTATTTCATTTGAACGAATATATGGTGGATTTGAAAGAATCAAATCAGGGCGAGGAAGACCTAAAACACCCGTTACATCAAGAACATTAGCCTTAACTATTTTAACATTATCTGCGCCTAAAAGCTCTTTATTCTTTTGGGTCTATTCCAGAGCTTTATCTGAATTATCAACGCAATAAACCTGAACAGTAGGAAAAAGCTTTGCAACACTTAATCCTACGCAACCGCTTCCGCAGCATAAATCAAAAACATTCGCACACGGATTTTTTCTCATTCTTTCCAAAGCGAAATCCACAAGAATTTCTGTTTCCGGGCGAGGAATTAAAACGCCTTCACCTACTTTAAATGAAAACCTATGGAAATCCCACATACCCAGAATATATTGAAGCGGTTCGTGGTTACATCTTCTTTCAACGCATTCCTCGAAAAAAATAGTTTTGCCCATTTCAACCTCTGAGCCTGAATTTAAAAGCAATTGGGTTTTATTAAATCCAAAGCAATGCTCAACAAGCTGTTGCGCATCAAACTCAGGGCTATCGCACCCTGAAAGAGAAAGCGCCTTTACTGCCTCTCGATAAACTGAATAAAGTTTTTTCAATTTTCAGCTTCCTCCGGCTCATCAAGAACCGCTTTAATAGAAGCAATGCCAACCTCTATAATGTCATCAGTAGGTTCTTGAGTAGTAATTCTTTGCATAAATAACCCGGGTGCAGATAGAATTTTAACAAGAGCATTATCATGCTTACCTGCATAACGAATAAATTCATAACCAATTCCCACAGTAAGCGGAACAATCAATAATTTAACTGCCATCCATAAAGGTCTGTAATCGTCTATAGCGGGGAAAATCACAACTAACGCAGATGAAATGAAAATGCTTATTATAAGAATAACAAAAATAAAGCTTGTTCCGCAACGAGGGTGAAAACGCTTCTGTTTCTTTACATTTTCAACAGTAAGCTCTAAACCGTTTTCATAACAAAAAATTGATTTGTGCTCTGCTCCGTGGTACATAAACACGCGCTTAATATCAGGCATCAATGAAACAAGCCATATATACAAAATAAATATGCCCATTCGCAACACGCCCTCAAAAAGAGGATGGATATTTGCTAACGCTCCATTACATACATACTTATCAAAAACATCAACAAGAAATGAAGGTAAATACACAAACAAAACAAATGAAAGCAATAAACCTAAAACCAAGGAAATGCTTGTAATAACCATCATCATTTTAGGACCGAAATGGTCGCTGAGCCATTTATCAAGCTTTGACATTTTTTCAGGGTCAGTGTCATCATCAATACCTGCTTTTTCAGCAGATTTTTCCATACATTTAAAGCTGAAAAGCATAGATTCAACCATATTGACAATTCCTCGGATTAGCGGGAACCCTGCAGGTTTAAATTTATCTTTAAGGTGTTTAACCTCCAACATTTCTGTATCTATAGACCCGTCCGGCAATCTGACAGACATAGCCGCCCCCTTGGGACCTTGCATCATAATTCCCTCAATAAGCGCCGAACCACCTATCGACACCTTTGGACAATTATTCGCCTCACAATTCTTTTTCATTATCATTCACCATCGATTCTTCTAAAATAACAGGGGGTTCAACTGCCACCTTTTCAACAGGCAAAACAATTGCAACTGTTGTTCCTACACCGAGCTCGCTATTTATTTCTAAGGCTCCGTTATGAAGCTTTATTATCTCATCAACAACCGCCAATCCGATTCCCGAACCGCGAACCTCTAAATTGGCTTTATAAAACTTTTTCTTAATATTAGGCAAATCTTCAGGTGCAATACCGCAACCCGTATCTGAGAAAAATATAGCAAGACTACCCTCATCAACTACCGCTTTAACATTTACGGTGTCGCCTTGCTTACTGTATTTAAATGCATTATCAAGCACATTAACAAAAACCTGCTTAATTCTGCTTGGGTCAGCCATCATTGGCGCAGGAATTTCCGGAACACTGTAGGTCAACTCGATTCCATCTCGCTTCGAGCGCTCTTTGAAAACAAAAATTGCTTCATCAAGCTCCGCCAAAACATCTGTTTTTTCAAGCTTTAAGGACATTCTTCCGCTTTGCATACGAGAGAAATCAAGAAGTTCTTCAACAAGCCTTGAAAGATGCTCTGACTCGCTGATTATAACCTCTGTACCGCGCCTTGAAAGCTCCCTATCCTCACCATCAAGCTCCTTGAGCATTTCAGCCCAGCCCTTAATGGCGGTCAAAGGTGTTCTTAATTCATGAGAAACTGTAGAAATAAAATCATTTTTAAGCTTATCGGTTGCTGCAACCTCTTCAATCATACCGTTAATCGAATCGGCAAGCTCTGTGATTTCATCCTCTTCGATTCCTTGCGCATCTATGCGAACATTAAAATCGCCCCGGGCAAATTGCTTTGCCGCATCGTTAATCTTCTGAACAGGGCTAACAATTGTTTGTATAAAGAAAACACCTGAAAGAGCCACAAAAAACAGCGCTATTATATACACAAGTAAAATTAAAATAATAAAACCGATAATTTGGGTATCTATTCCCCGCAAAGAAGTAATAAACCTGACTGCTCCCCCAAAAGCACCATTTGCCTCAGGCAAAACCATAGCAACTGCCATAATATGCTCGCCATTATGATTGAAGCCTGTCCACTTACTGATTCCTGAGCTTGACTCAATGGCTTTTTTAATATCTTTCATTTCATCAAATTCCTCAGTTACCACGAAACCTGATGATGAAACAACAACCTTTCCGTTACGGTTAACAACCTGAATTTCCATTCTGCTTTTATCAGAAAAGCTGTCGATAAACTCCTTTGATTTTTGCTCAAAAATATCTTCGCTTCCATCAACATAAGGCTTAAAAAAAGTGCTTACGCTTTCATTTGCATAACCTGAAAGATAATCAGAAACATAGTCGCGATAGTAGCCAATAACAAAAACAGTGCAAATAGAAATTAAAACAAACAAAACGAGAGCCGTAATCAAAAGAGTGTTTGTTGCCCAACGCTTTGTAATACCTTTAATCTTCAAGCTCTCGCCTCCTTTTTGTCAGTTTAACAAATTTACATTAAATCCATTTATAACCCATACCCCAAACAGTTACAAGATGCTTGGGTATAGAGGGTTCATCTTCAATCTTCATTCTGAGGCGCCTGATATTAACATCAACTACCTTTTCATCACCAAAATATGATTCTCCCCAAACCTGCTTGAGAATATCGTTTCGGCTTAATGCTTTACCGGCATTCGAGAAGAAATACTCAATAATTTGGAATTCTACCTGAGTAAGCTCTATAAGATTATTGTTCTTATAAAGGGTTCTATTGCGAAGATTGAGTTCAAACGGGGCTATGGAAATTTTATCAGCCTTGGCAGGTTGAACCTTATTAAGATTATTCATTGCAACTCTGCGATAAACGCTATCGACCCTTGCCATAAGCTCGGATGGTGAAAAAGGTTTTGTTATATAATCATCTGCCCCCATAAGAAGACCCGAAACCTTATCCATTTCCTGCGTTTTTGCTGTAAGCATAATAATACCTACCGTGCTGCTTTCATTCCGAAGCCTTTTACAAACCTCCAAACCATCAACATTAGGCATCATTATATCAAGAAGAACAACATCAAAATTGCCCTCTTTTTCTGCATAAGTATCAAGAGCCTGTTGACCATCACAGGCTTCGGTTACCTCATAACCTGCCCTTTTAAGAGTAATCGCAATTATCTCGCGAATGGCGGATTCATCTTCTGCAATAAGTACTTTTTTCATATTTAATCACGCTTTCAGTTAATTATAATAAATGAAGATATTACACCTTCATCAGTAATTCCGAAATTTTCACCATAGGAGGTAATATTGTAGTAAAAAACGCCTCTGTCAGTTACATGGAGCTCTTCCCCAACACCATCCTCCTGATTTTCACGATATGTTATAGACAACAGTTCATCCTTGATAACCTCTTCATTATTATCCCATTTGCAAAATAACAATGACTGCTTATATGCATCATATCTTACCGTTACTTCGGTATTTCTTGTAATACGATAGAGATATGAATCAATCGGATTATATAGAGTGGATATATTGCCCTCGCTTTTATCGCCATAAGCATTTATCCATTTGAGCATATTAAAAGTGTGGGTAACACCCGATATTTTAACGGATAATGTGTTTTCATCACCATAGAGCTTTGTATTAGAGGGTATTTCTAAAATGCCATCACCATCAATATCACTACAAAAGATTTTTGAACTTCTCAGAGTTGTCTGTGCCGGTTTTTTTATACTCCTTATGGGCTTTAAACCTGCAACATCCCAATAAACCAACTCAGTAAACATTGAGCTATCAGATTTCAAGCAATCAATGAAAACCCTTTTAATATTTTCATTATTAACCTTTACATAATCACTCTGTATTTTTGAAACAGAAGAAATTGAACTGTCTATTCTCGCTTCACCAAATTTTACAAATTCGTTACTTTGTGAAATAGAAAAGCATCTGAAATAAGATTTCTGAACATCGGCTGAATCATCAAGATAAACTAAAACTAAATCTTCGTTACCGTCATTATTAAAATCCACGAAGCTCTTCTCGTTAAAATACTCGCTGCCCAAAGTGTTTAAATTAAAAACACCATTCTCCCCGAGCTCAATTTCATAAACGCTTATAATCTTTGAGGTTTTATTATCAAACAAAGACCAAGCAACAAAGATTTCACAGTTACCGTCACCATTTAAGTCTGCGAAGGAGATATCGTAAACTCCGCTACCTGAGCCTTTGACATCGGCAGATAAAACCCATGTATCGTTTACGCATTCCATAAGAGCCATCCTTGCAGAAGCAGCTACTGCAGAATCAGTATAAAAAACAACGGCTTCTTCATTTAAATCGTTATTGATATCAAATAAAACAAACGATGTTTGATAATCACCGCTAACGGGGGTTTTTAACTGAATGTTTTTATCAGTCATAAGTTTTTGAAATGCTTTTTGAACTTCTCCGTTTTTCCCGGACTGAGCAGGAGGGCTCATTAAGCTTTCAACAGAAAAGAAATTCAGAGAGCAACCCGAGCAAATCAAAAGCATCGCAAAAGCACATAATATTGCAGTAATTTTTTTTACCATAAGTTACTCTCCTTTCTTTTATAAGCTGATTTCTACTGTATATGCACCGTAAACCCAGCAATCCGCACTTTTAACGCTCACAACTGCTGGAACTGTTGAAGATTGACCGGCAGCTATGTCAACCTCAGAAAGATCAACCTCAACGGTAATATCATCCTCGGTTATCGCTTCAAGAGCTTTTGCCTTACCTACTACCACAACGGATTTGTTAAGACCCGAAACTCTGTAAGCATTTCTTGCGGGGTTATTCAATTTAATTTTATCTGCAGGATATGTTATATAATCTTGAGATATTCCGGACATATCAACAGTAACCGTAAAGGTATTTGTGTTACTCTCGTCAGCAACGGCTATGTCCTCTCCTGCAAAGGTAAACACTCTGTTTGAAGGTGAAAGATTTTTGAAATCTATTGTACCTACTGAAAATTCAGTGATTTTCTCATAATCGTCAACGGAAATATTAAAATAATCCTTTGAAGGCGAAATCTTGAAGCTTAAAGGCTCAACCACAAAATTATCAGGTGCATTTTTAAAGGTAACGGTTGTTTCAAGCTCCTTAACCTGTAGCACCGGTATTGTTAAAACAACACTGTTTATGTTTTGGGTTAAATACTGAAAATTACTTTTACCATTATCATCAACAGGTACAATCTGTGCATCTGCAGATTTATTTGACGAAAGCGATTGAGTTAATTGAAGCTTGGCTATCACCTTTTCGATACGGTTTATTTCAGTTGAAGGTCCGCTTATCGTAACAGCCGTTTCCGAAAGATTTATATTACCGCTTGTAAAACCTTCTTCCACTATAGGGAACCCATCAGCAACAACTTCGGGTTCAATAACAAACTGAACTGTTTTTGCGGTATCAAAATAAACATCAATTGTTTTTGAGGAAATTGATGAAATGGTGTAGTCAGAGCTACCTGAAGCTGACTCAGCCTTAAGCTGAAGAGTTCTTTTACCTGCCGAATCAACATTATTGGTCTGAGCGGTTACAATAATATCCTCAGCAGATAGTGCGGTAGGCGAAATCAAGTATTTTTTCCCTGTAACGGTTACATCTACGGTAAACTCTGTTTCGCCAAATACCTCCAACCCAAATTGAGAAGGTATGCTTGTATCAATTGCAACCTTAACATCCTGGATAACTCTTGTTGTTGCAGGGCTTACATTTATAACAACCATAAGCCAAATAACAAGGGCAACAAAAAGAGAAAAAACAAAAACAAATTTGTTATTATAAAACAAAGAGTTAAGATTAAACTTATTTTTCATCTTCTGACCCTCCGTTCTTTTTACTGCCTAAGCTTGCAAGCTTTTTTAAAAATTTAGGCTTATTACCCTTTGGATCGTCGTCATTAGGAACAAGCTCATCCAAAAGAATTTCGCGAAGTTGGCCGCGAGCAACATCTCTTGTAAGAACGCCATTTTTAGCAACTGAAATCGCACCGGTTTCTTCTGAAACAACAACTACAACAGCATCGCTCTGTTCGCTCATACCGATTGCAGCTCTATGACGAGTACCCAATTCACTTTCTAAAGCAGAGTTTTGAGTCAGCGGTAAAATACAACCTGCTGAAAAAACTCTTGCATCGCGAACTACTACCGCCCCATCATGAAGAGCGGAGTTTTTAAAAAACAAACCATTAAAAAGCTCGGGTGATGCTTTTGCATCAAGAACAGTTCCGGTATTTATTATATCTTGCAAAGTTGCATCTTTTTCAAAAACAACCAATGCACCGGTTTTTGATTCACTCATATCGCTTGCGGCTTTGCAAAAGCTGTTAACCGTTGCAGTCATAACCCGTTCATAAGAGCCATCGTTTTTACCGCCAAAAAATGAAATATCTGAAAGAGAACGTCTGCCGAATTTTTCTAAAATATTGCGTATTTCAGGTGAAAAAAGAACAACTAAAATAATCAGAGAGTTTTCGATAAGCTTATCCATAAGGAATTCGCTTGCTTCCATATCGAAGAACCTTACTGCTCCATAAACAACAACAAGAAACGCTATACCCTTAAGAACCTGCAGGGTTCTTGAACCTCTGATTATTTTTATACCTTCATAGATAATGAAGGTTACAAGCAAAATATCAAACAAATCAGAAAATAAATCAAAACTCATAAGAGCATCTCCTATTTTTCCGATAGTGTTTAATAACGTGTCCATTCCCTCACCGCTCTCCTTTTTCTTAATTTGACCGATAATTTACCAATATATTGTATATAATATCATATATTTCATAAGATTGCAATTTTTCTTACCAAATTTAACAGATTATTTATATCTTTTTTTTCATTGTTAAAGGAGGGTGAAACTCTTACCGTTCCAACCTTTTCAGTGCCATTATGAATATGGGCATAAGGAGAACAATGGAAACCTCCTCTGACTGCAATTCCGTTTTGAGATAAAAGCTCTGCAATCTGCTCACTGTGGTATCCCTTCACATTAAAGCTGACAACCGGTGCAAATTTTTTCTCTTCGTATTCTTCCCTGAAAAGCTCAACATTTTTAATACCTTTCAAACCATAAAACAACTCTTTACAAAGCGCTGTTTCTCGAGAAAAAATTCTTTCAATGCCCATTCTCTTTACAATTTGAGTTCCTTTTAAAACACCGCATATACCCGGAACATTCAGCGTTCCGCTTTCAAGCCTTTCGGGGTAATCATCAGGTTGAAAGGGATTGAAGGAAAATGCTCCCGTTCCGCCGCTTATCAATGGCGAAAAATCGAGATTTTTATGAAGCAAAGCGCCTGTTCCCATAGGGCCCAAAAGCCCTTTGTGACCCGGAACGCAAAGGCAGTCAATTCCTTGATTTTTCATATTCAAATCAATTACTCCCGCCCCTTGAGCACCATCAACAAAAAACAAGCTTCCGTTTTGATGAGCAAGCCGAGAGAGCTCTTTTAAAGGCAGTATGTTTCCCAAAACATTAGAAACCGCTGTTATAACGCATAAGCGAGTATTATTCCTCAAACTTTTTTCAAAATTATATATTGTTTCCTCATCTGTTTTCCCTACCTTGAAAACAGAAAAATCCGATATTCCCCGTTCTTTTAAATAATGAACTGGTCTTGCTACAGAATTATGCTCTAAGGAAGAAATAACAATATGATCTCCTTTTTTTACTATACCCTGTATTGCCATATTCAACGCATAGGTACAGTTAGGGAAAAAGCTGACAAACTCGCTACCATAGCCATTAAAAAATTTATCAAAATTTTCCCTGGCTTTAAACACCTGCCCGTCAGATTTAACTGACATATCGTATCCGCTTCTTCCCGGGTTGGCACCGTAAAACGTAAAAGCTCTGTTAACTGCCTTTACAACCTCGAGGGGTTTCGGATAGCTTGTTGCCGCATTATCAAGATAAATCATAAAACTCCCCCTAAATCCACCGTACCAAGCACTTTTATTCCACCTTTTTTTAAAATAGCAAAGCATCTTGAATCTATATTATTAACATAAATAACATACCCGCATCCTTCATCTGCCTCAGGCAACGGGTTGCGGGTAAGATATGCTTTATATCCGTTTTTTTGCAAAAGGTCCCGCCCCTTCATTGCATAAGTTACGGAGGCGACCTTTATACCTTTTTTGCTCATAAAAAGCCCCTTCCATATTAAGTTAGGCAATAGTGCCTTGTACATAATATGCAAGGGGATAACTGTTGTTTACTTTTCAATAAGGCAAACGCAGTGGGCAGAAATGCCTTCTTTTCGGCCTGTAAAGCCCAGTTTTTCTTCGGTAGTTGCTTTAACATTTACGCAATCAATATCAACATTTAGAGCTTTGGCAATATTCTCGCGCATTTTGAGAATATATGGCGCCATCTTAGGCATCTGAGCAATAATCGTTGCATCAATATTAACAGCCTTATAGCCTTTTTCAGATACCAACTCGCAAACCTTTTTCAAAAGAACAAGGCTATCTGCACCCTCATAGCTAGGGTCTGTATCCGGAAAATGTTTGCCTATATCACCTAAAGCCGCAGCACCTAACAAGCTATCAGAAATTGCGTGTAGTAAAACATCTGCATCCGAATGACCAAGAAGACCTTTTTCACAAGGGATGTCAACCCCGCCAATTATGCATTTGCGGTTATCGGCAAAAGCATGAACATCGTAGCCGTGACCTATTCTAATCATAAAATCACCAACACTTATTTATAAAGATTTTCAAGGCAAGCTAATTTGACAGATGCAGTAAGAACACTCATCGCTTCCGAAAGAACATCAGGGGTAGGAAATGTGGGAGCAATACGGATGTTACTGTCATCAGGATCTTTACCATATGGGAATGTAGCACCTACATTTGTTAAAGTTACGCCTGCTTCCTTACAAAGCACACCAACTCTTGAAGCACTACCACCTGTAACATCAAGGCTCACGAAATACCCACCGTTAGGCTCATTCCACTCAGCAATTCCAAGACCGGAAAGCTCAGAATTGAGTTTATTTAAAACAGCATCAAATTTCGGCTTAAGAATTTTAGCGTGGAGCTTCATATGAGCCTTAATACCATCAACATTTTTGAAAAATTTAACATGACGAAGCATATTAACTTTATCATAGCTAATGGATTGAATTGTAAGCCTTTTAAGAATTTCTTTTACATTTTCAACAGATGATGCAAGGCAAGCAACACCCGCACCCGGATAAGAAATTTTAGAAGTTGAAGCAACCTCAATAACCATATTTTTGTTTTCTTCAGGAAGAATATCAAAAATATTCAAAAGCTCATCAGAATCATCTGTTAAATCATGAACAATATAAGCATTATCCCATATAATTCTGAAATCATTTGCTGCAGGTTTCAGATTTGCTATTCTTTTAACTGTTTCGGAAGAAAAAGTTATGCCCTGAGGATTTGAATACTTAGGAACACAGAACATACCCTTAACAGAACTATCCTTAACAGCCTGCTCAATTGCATCCATATCAGGACCTTCAGCAGTCATAGGGATGTTTATCATTTCAATTCCTAAATACTGACAAATAGCAAAATGCCTGTCATAACCGGGGCAAGGACAAAGGAATTTAACACTCCCTTGCTTTGACCAAGGCTCAAAGCCTGCACCCATATACATACACTGGGCAACATAATCAAACATCATTGAAAGGCTTGAGTTACCGCCCACAATAATGTTTTCGGGATTCACACAAAGAAGGTCAGCAAAAAGCTTCTTACATTCAGGAATACCGTCTAAAATGCCATAGTTTCTGACATCTACTCCTGATTCGCATTTAAAATCACCGTCTTCAAAAACATTCATCATTCCATCGGAAATATCAAGCTGGTCTGCACCGGGCTTGCCTCTGGACATATCGATTGAAAGCCCTTTTGCCTTAAGAGCTTCATATTCGGCTTTCACCTTGCTTAATTCTGATTTTAATTCTTCTTGCGACATTGAAAGATATGATTTTACCATAGATTTACTCCAAATTATAAATTATCTAATGGATTATACCAAAACTATTGCAATTTGTAAATATTTTTTCCATTTATTTCTACTTTTGATTTTAAACAAGTTTACTATTGTAACTTTAACGAGAATATTGTATAATTCTATGTAATTTACAGGGAGGTAATGTAAATGAATACACTTGCAATTATCGGAGGCGGTGCTTCTGGCCTTTGTGCAGCAATTGAAGCTAAGCTTGAAAACCCGGGAATTAAAATAACCGTTTTTGAAAAAATGCAAAAGCCTGCAAAGAAAATATTAGCCACCGGTAATGGCAGATGTAATTTTGCTAACCGTAATCTTTCCCCCTCCCATTTTCACGGAGATTCATACTTCCTTAAAAAAATTTTAACCTCCCCGTTTGCTGATACTGAAAACTTTTTTCGTTCTTTGGGTGTGCTTTCATATTTTGAAGATGGCAGAATTTATCCGCGTTCTCAACAAGCATCAACAATCAAAGATGCTCTGCTTTCAAAAATTGAAAACGAAAATATCGAAATAATTACCGAATCTCCTGTTGAAAAAATATGCAAAGCCAATAACAGGTTTGTTATAAATGGCAAGGTGTTTGATGCCGTAATAGTTGCAGGTGGCGGAAAAGCTTCTCCCGTTCATGGCTCTGATGGCTCTTGTTACAATCTTTTAGAAAATTTCGGACATAAACGCACACCTGTTTATCCTGCTTTATGCGGACTTATCACCAATGAAAAAAATTTAAATCTTTTAAAGGGTGTGCGAGCAGAGTGCGCGGTTTCGTTATATTCAAGCAGAACTCTATTAGGCACCGAAACCGGAGAGGTTCAGTTTGCGGATAAATCTGTTTCAGGTATACCTGTTATGAACCTTTCACATTTATGCGATGATAAAAAAGATTTAACCTTAATTTTAGACCTCTGCCCGGAAATAAGTGAAAACGAGCTCATTGAGCATCTTAAGCAAGCAATTGACAACTCACCCGGTACTCAGCTGGAAACCATTCTTAATGGCATTGTGAACTTAAAGCTTGGTTTTGCCATTATGATTAAAGCCGGAATTAAGCCCCAAACAAGAGCGAATGATACTACAAACCATCAATTGCATACCTGTATAAAAATCTTAAAAGGTTTTGAAATAAAAATAAAAACAACAAAAGGCTTTGAAAACGCCCAGATAACAAAAGGCGGTATAAAAACAAATGATTTCGACCCCGAAAACATGATGTCCAAATTATGCGACGGATTATTCGCTTGCGGTGAAGTTCTCGATGTTCACGGTGATTGCGGTGGCTATAACCTACACCTTGCATGGACAACCGGCAGAATAGCAGGCTCAGGGGCAGGAAAATACTTAAAATAAGGAATTGAAATGATTAGAATTAACGAAATTAAAATGCCTTTGGGAGCTTCTATAGAAGAGGTAAAAACTGCAACTGCCAAAGCATTAAAAATCAACGAGGAGCACATAAAAAGCTTTTCTCTTGCCAGGCGCTCCATAGATTCAAGAAAAAAAGATAATATTATTCTCGTTTATTCAGCAGAAATTGAAACAGACCTTGATGAAGAGAGGGTTATTGCATCGTTCCCTAAAAACAAAGCTTTTATTACTGAAAAATATGAATATATTTTACCTGAAGCCAAAAGAAACTTCCCGTTACGACCGGTTATCGCAGGCTTCGGCCCTGCAGGTATGTTTGCCGCTCTGACTCTCGCTAAAGCAGGGCTTAAACCTATTGTTTTGGAAAGAGGCTCTGCGGTTGATGAAAGAACCAAACAGGTAAATACTTTTTGGAATAAAAGGATATTAGACACAAATTCTAATGTTCAATTTGGTGAGGGTGGCGCCGGAACATTTTCTGACGGAAAACTTACAACCGGCATCAAAGACGGCAGATGCCGCGAGGTTTTTCTGAGATTTGCGCAATTCGGAGCACCCGAAGAGATACTATATTCAGCAACACCGCATATAGGAACAGATAAGCTTAAAGCTGTTGTTAAAAACCTGCGTGAAGAGGTTATCCGCTTAGGCGGAGAGGTTAAATTCAACACTCAGCTTACGGATATTATTATAGCCAATGGCTTTGTTCAGGGAGTAACTTATAAAAACGCTGATGGTTCAACTAACGATATTGAAACAGATGCACTTATCCTTGCAATAGGCCACTCAGCAAGAGACACTTTTGAGCTTATTTATAAAAAAGGATTGGAAATCACTCAAAAGCCTTTTTCGGTAGGCACAAGAATCGAGCATCCTCAAGAACATATTAACAAGGCTCAATATGGTAATCTATGGAATTCACCATTACTGCCGGCGGCAGATTATAAATTATCCTGCCACCCTGCCCACGGTAGAGGACTTTATACATTTTGCATGTGTCCCGGAGGCACTGTTGTTGCCGCTTCTTCTGAAGAAGGCGGAATGGTTGTTAACGGAATGAGCGAATATGCACGCGATAAAGAAAACGCTAACTGTGCATTGCTTGTTGGAATTGAGCCACCCTTTGAAAGCGACCATCCTCTTGCAGGAATGTATTTACAACGAGAAATCGAGCAAAAAGCCTTTAGGCTCGGTGGTGCTGATTACACTGCACCTGCCCAGCTTTTAGGTGACTTTTTAAAGGATACCCCCTCAACAAAAATAGGTGCGGTTACCCCCTCCTGTCCCACAGGAGTTACAATGACTGATATTCGCAAGGTTTTGCCCAAAAAGGTTACAGATACCATCGCAGGGGCTATCCATGATTTCGATAACAAGCTACACGGCTTCAACCTTTATGATGCGGTACTTACTGCACCCGAATCCCGTAGCTCATCACCTATAAGAATTATGCGCGATGAATTTTTCCAAGCTACACGCCTCAGAGGTCTTTACCCTTGCGGTGAGGGCGCCGGATACGCCGGAGGAATAGTTTCCGCAGCAGTTGATGGTATACGTTGCGCTGAAGCAGTTTTGAACGGAGAATACTGAGAATAGACAAATCACCCCGAGAATATAATATTCAGGGGTGATTTTTTTGTTTTTTAAAGTATTCAAATTAAACGCAATAGTTTTAGGAATAATTCTTATTGTTTTTGCTCTTTTTTCATCAATAACAATTAAACATATTAGCAAAAGCGTTGAAAGCTCAACAAAGCTTTTACCCATATACTCAGTAGAAACAGACAAAAAACAAATCGCAGTTACATTCGATGCGGCCTGGAGTGCTGAAGATACCGATACAATTATAAAAATTTTAAAAAAGCATAATGCAAAAGCAACTGTTTTTGTTGTTGGCGAATGGGTCAACAAAAACCCTGAAGCAGTAAAAAAATTCTATAGTTCAGGTAATGAAATAAGCAACCACTCTTCTACCCACGCAGATTTCAGTAAACTAAGCCGTGAAGAAATAAGAACCGAGATAACAGAGTGCAACAAAGCGGTTAAATCAATAACAGGCAAAGAGCCTAAAACAGTAAGAGCTCCAAGCGGTGAATATGACAATAAAAGCATTGAGGTTGCGGAAAGCCTTGGAATGAAAATGATTCAATGGGATGTTGACAGTCTTGACTGGAAACTGCTTTCTGTTGAGGAAATGTATAATCGTGTGGTTAACAAAGTGCAGAATGGTTCAATTCTTCTTTTCCACAACGGTGTTGAAAACACTCCCGAAGCACTTGATATGATTCTTTCAAAATTAGAAAAAGACGGCTACGAATTCGTAACCGTCAGTGAGTTAATATATTGGGACAATTATACAATTGACCATACAGGAAGGCAAGCAAATCTTTAATTTTGCTTTAATTTTAAACATCAATTATTGCAACGAATTTTTATTTATGCTAAACTATTCGGGAAAGGGTGATATTATGCTTTATTTTTATCCTGAAGATTATGGTGCCTTGGGCAACGGAGTAAATAATGATGCTTGTGCTATTCAGAAGGCTATCGACGAAGCCTGCGAAAATGGCGGCGGAACTGTAATTTTAACCTCAGGAAAAACATATTATTCAGATTCCATTCAAATAAAAAAGAATGTTGAGCTTCATTTGCAAAAGGGTTCGCGCCTTAAAGCAACCAATAATATTGATGGTTATATAAGGCCTTGCAATATGATAAATGACCCTGAAACTGCTTTAATCGGCAATCCGGTTACAGGTAAGCCATCTTTTGTTTTTATTTACGGTTTTGAGGCAGATGGATGCTCTATAACAGGTGAAGGAACAATTGATGCAAATGGTCATAGCTTTGTTGAAAGAAAAGACCGTTATTATGTAACCGGTAATTTTTATCCTCGCCCTACTGTTATTTACATAGAAAAAAGCAACAATATATCCTTTAAAAGCTTTACGGTTGTTGATGCACCTTTTTGGACATTGCATCCGGCAGGATGCGATGATGTTCTCATTTCAGAAATAAGAATTTTAAATGACTTAGATGTTGCTAATTCTGACGGAATTGATCCTGACCAT
Organism: Acutalibacteraceae bacterium; assembly: GCA_045604445.1. Classification (GTDB taxonomy): domain Bacteria; phylum Bacillota; class Clostridia; order Oscillospirales; family Acutalibacteraceae; genus DTU089. The sequence continues at coordinate 2,448 of JAZUOA010000191.1, read as the reverse complement.
TGCTCAAATGTCAGAATTTTAGGATGTCACATTGAATGTGCAGATGATTGCATTTGCCTGAAAACCTCAAAGGGAAACAGCGAATATGGTCCCTGCGAAAACATAATAATAAATAACTGCACTCTTGTTTCCACCTCTGCAGCTATAAAGATAGGCACAGAGGGAGTCGGCGATTTCAAAAATATTATTGTTAACAACTGCATTATATCAAAAAGCAATCGCGGGCTTTCAATTCAGATTCGCGACGGTGGAAATGTTGAAAACGTTTCTTATTCAAACTGCATAATTGAAACTCGCCGTTTCTGCCCCGATTGGTGGGGAACTGCAGAACCTATTGTTATCACAACCTTTAACCGAGACGAAAACACAAAATCCGGTAAAATAAAAAATGTACGCTTTTCAAATATAACCTGTAAAGGTGAAAATGGCGTTCTGGTTCATGGAACAGCTGAAAATATGATTGAAAACATTACATTTGAAAACGTTAGCATAACGATGAACAAATGGACAAAATGGGAAAGCGGACTTTACGATTTAAGACCTTGCCTTGAATACGGAGTTGAAAAAATCAAAAATGCAGGCTTTTATCTGCGCCATGCAAAAAATGTTACAATTGAAAAATCCTGTGTTCTTTGGGAAAATGTATGCAACGACTACAACAAAGCTATAGATTATGATAACTGCCCCGGGCTTGATATTATAAGATTTTTGGGTACTGATGCAAGATAAAAAAGAAAAATCCGAACCTGCTTTTCAGACAGGTTCGGATTTTTTTATTCTAATTAAAGAAAGAAATTGTCGTAAATAATCTCGCCTATAAGAGTTTTTCTTAACATCTCTAATAAATCCTTAAAGAAAGCGACAATAATGTTTGACGGCTCTTTCTCTTCAGGATATTCAACTGCATCATCACTCATATCTCCGTCATCACAAACGAATGGCTGTGAGCAAACGATACCACCTTCGTTCTTGATCTGAAAACGAACATAGCAACCGATTTCATCGCTATACTGTTTAAGGTTAAGTGTGTCACCTGTTGCAATAACTTCACCATCTGCAATCCATTCGATCACATCATAATTTGAAGCATCAACTGAAATAACATCTGCATCATCATCTACTATAACTTCGCTGATTTTTGCATACTCACCTTCACCAATAAAATCCTCACCCATTTCGATATGAGCATATCTTGAACATGCGAAGAATGTACCATTTTCCATAGCTGTGCGAAGAGCCTCGTTTGAAAGCTCGGGCATAAGCATTATATCGCGAGTTACATCAATATCTTCAAGAGCATGAGAATCATCGTTAGCAAATCCCCAAACATTTTTTCCCTGAGGAATTGCATACTGAAGAATTGTGTCCCACAAAATACGGTCTGCACGATCAACTGTATCTCTGAGGTTGAAAATTTCAATACCTACACAGCTGTCATATTTCATAAGAGGATCAATGAAAACTTTAAGCTGTTCCAAATCTCGTGCTCTTGATTCATCACGACTTGCACAAATAAAATCACCGGGATGGTTAATGAATGTAATACCACCTGCGGCAGAGTTACCAGCAATAACTGTTTCGTAATTTTCTTCCTCACCCAAAATACCATTGCCATAGTCAACAAAGAAACCGTTTATATGGTTCTTTCTCATAACAAGAGCATTTAATTCGATTCCATAAGCAACATCAAGCATAGGTCTGCCGTCACGACCGGCACCTTCTATTGTGATTTCCTCATAACGCTCCTGACTCATAGGCTTAAAATCATTAATATACTGATTATAACCAATAAGGTCAAGAACATCGGGAACTCTGTTCCATCCTTTATTAACAACGCCGTGATCTGTAATAGCAAGAATATCGTAACCTAATCTGTAATATTCTTCAACAACATCCTTAACATCCATAGTACCGTCACTGTAAAGTGTGTGAGCGTGAAGCATAGCCTGGTACTGGTTCCAAGTTTCCCAATCAACAGTTTCATAAGGACTTGTTATGTCATATGAAACCTGTCCTGCAAAGGCTGAAACAGGTAAAAACAATGCCATTACAAGAGAAACAACAAGAGCAACAGAAATGAGTTTTTTTGACTTTTTCATAATAATTCTCCTTATTTTTATTTAAATTACAATTTATTATATCACAATCAATCTAAAAAGTCACGAAGTTTTTTTGAGCGCGAGGGATGGCGGAGCTTACGAAGAGCTTTTGCTTCAATCTGACGGATACGCTCACGGGTAACATTAAATTCTTTACCAACTTCTTCAAGAGTTTTCGGGTTACCGTCCTCAAGACCGTAACGAAGACTTAAAACTCTTGCTTCTCTTGGAGTGAGAGTTTTGAGAACCTCAGCAAGCTGTTCTCTCATAAGTGCCATTGATGCGGCATCAACAGGTGCCTGAGCATCATCATCGGGAATAAAGTCACCAAGGTGGCTATCTTCCTCTT
>JAZUOA010000190.1:0-17441 GCA_045604445.1 Acutalibacteraceae bacterium | reverse complement strand
TATTTTGGTGCGGGAAAAGGGACTTGAACCCTCAAGAACTTACGTTCATATGAACCTGAATCATACGCGTCTGCCAGTTCCGCCATCCCCGCATATTTAGTTAAGAATTAAAAGCGAATGCCTCTTACTTAAGCAAGAGGTATTTTAACATACAATAAAATCAGTGTCAATAAAAATAAATATTTGAAAATAGGAAAGATTGACCTATCCGTTCAATTCTTCCTGAAATTCAGGCATAATATGCTTTTTTGTTGTTATAAACATAACCTTCATTTCGCCGTAGGAATATTCGTTTATAGAGGAATCCTCGCTTGCGCGCTTGCAGTTTAATTCCTTATCAACAGAATAGATGGCAATAAGAGTGCTTTCATTTCGGATAAGCTTACCGTTTTCATCAGTAGAGCCATCAAATTCAAAAACAAGATTTCCGTTGTTATCCGGCACTGTATAAATTGCGGCAAGGCGGGTTGAATCAACGCCATATTTATCAACTACAGCTTTCATATATTTATTGCTTGCATCATCAGAAAAAGCCATTTCACCGGTTTTTTGAAGTTGTTTTTTTGTAGTTTCAGGAGTGGTGGCAGGCAGGGTGGCTTGAGTCTCTTGAATTTGAGGTTTTTTTGAATCAATAGTAGTGCTTGCTGTTGTATCAGGGGTTGATGGTATAACTGTATTTGTTTCTTCAGAAACAGATAAGGTTTCATTTGTGCTTGAGGCATCAGGGCTTTCTTGATTTTGAAGGGTAGCCTCTTTATATTCAATAGTTGTGCTTTCTATAGTGTTGTTTTCTGTAGCTTTACCGCAAGCGCAGAAAGTTATAATAGATAAAAGTATACACAATAAGGAAACTGTTTTTTTCATTTTTTCAATTCCTTTCACCCTAACTGATGGATATAATATACCATAAAATCGAGTTATCTGCAACAGGGTGTTGTATTAAATGTTTGCAGAATACAACACAATGTTAAACACCTGTTTAATGTTTTGAAAAACGCGAGTTTTTACACAAATTCCCTTGACTTTGTCGGAAAAAACCTATATTATCGATATAGTTTCTATTTAATATAGGTGGAATCGCCACCAAAAAGATTAAGCCGTTAAGGCTTGGATGGAGGTCCAAATGGGCAAACCCTGCGAATATTTTTCTACAATGAAACCGATTAAGCTTATCGATTTACCCGAAAACGAAAAAACCTGGCTTAAGCATTATGGCGATATGCCCGAGCACGAGGAATATCTCGAGGGCTCGATCTACGATATGTTTGAACAGGTTGCAAAAAAATACCCAAAGCTTCCCGCTCTGGAGTTTTTTGATGTTGAATATACTTTTGAGCAGTTTGACAAAAAGGTTAATATCGTTGCAAAAGCTCTTAAGAGATTGGGCGTTGTTGAGGATGAAAGCGTAACAATTTGTATGCCTAATATCCCCGAGGCAATCTTTATTATTTATGCAGTTAATAAAATTGGTGCGGTGTGTAATGTTATTCATCCCTTGAATGATGCGGCTGAGATTAAAAATGCTGTTGATATTACAGAATCTTCATTGATTTTTACAACCGATGCATCATACCAAACAGTAAAAACGGTGGGCGTTGAGAAGGTTGTAGTTGTTGATGTCAGCACGAGTATGAAGCCCCTTTTGAAAATGGCATATAACCTTAAGAGCAGAAAACAGATGAAATATGAAAGCTCCGCTATAAAGTGGAAGGATTTTATTGCAGGGCTGGACGGAACCTTGCCTACGGTTAAGCGCAGTAAGGATGCGCCTGCTGTTTTAATTTATAGCGGCGGAACAACCGGAAAATCAAAGGGAATTGTTCTTTCAAACCTTTGCTTTAATGCTCTTGCAACCCAATGCTATTCAGTTTGTCCGGAGGCAAGACCCGGCGCTTCAATGCTTTCAGCTTTGCCTATTTTCCATGGTTTTGGCCTTTGTGTTGCAATTCATGCTCCTATGATGCTTGGTATGAAATGCATACTTGTTCCGAAAATTGACGTTAAAAAGCTTAATGAAACAATTCAGAAGAAAAAGCCAACAATTGTTCCTGCAGTTCCCACAATGCTTAAAGCCATAACCAACAATAAAAAGCTTGGTCCCGATAGCTTCAAGAGCGTTAAGGTTATTTTAAGCGGTGGTGATTACTTACCAACAGACCTTAAGGAAAAGGTTCTTGAATATTTCAGAGATTGCGGTTCAAGCACTCATATAAGAATAGGTTATGGTCTTTCCGAGGCAACAGCTTTCTTTACCGCAACTGCTTACGGTGCAGAGGATATAGACAATATCGGAATTCCTAATCCCGACACGGTTATCAGGGTTTGCAATCCTGAAACTAACGAGGTGCTTCCCGATGGAGAAATCGGTGAAATCTGCGTAAACGGCCCCACGGTTATGTTGGGTTATGTTAATGAAAAGGAAGAAACAGAAAACACCCTGAGAATCCACGAAGACGGAACTCAATGGCTTCATACGGGCGACTTAGGTTATATGGATGATGGTGTTCTTCATTTTACCTCGCGCCTTAAAAGAATGATAATTTCAAACGGCTACAATATTTACCCCACTGAGCTTGAAAACATCATCAATAAATGCAAATATGTTGCTTCAAGCGTGGTTGTAGGCATTAAAGATAAGGTTCGCCAGGAGGCACCTAAGGCGGTTATTGTTCTTAAAAACGGCGTTCAGCGCACTGCAGAAATTGAAAAAGAAATTAAAGATTTCTGCAAAGAGCATATTGCGAAAAATGCACAGCTTAAAGAGATTGAATACACTGATGCATTACCCACAACAAAAATCGGTAAAATAAACTACAGAAAATTCGAGCGCAAAAAAGATGCTCCCGAAGCTGAATCTGAAGAAACAGCAAATAAATAAAAATTTTCCCACCTCAAAAGAGGTGGGAAGTTTTTTTAGTTAGAAGCAGGAGCCACAAGTTGTGTACCCTTGGTCATAAAGAGGAGCTAAATATCCCTCATAGCTTTCTTTATTTTCTTCAAGCATTTGTTCGATATGTCTGCAACCTACATTATGAATTTTTAATGTATCTGTATTGAGTATATACTCTGTTGCTGCGGGGGTTTTTATTGAAACCCCTGTTTTATCATATCCGCCACAATAGCTTCCGTTAAATGCCTTAACTGTATAATAATAGGTTTTTCCTGCTGCTGCGCCGGAGTCGATAAAGGAAACGCTTGTTGTGTCGCCAAGCTTGGTCCAGCTTGTTTCGCCTGCGGCCTTTCGGTAAACGCGGTAGGTTTTAGCACCGCTTACCTTGTTCCAGGCTACTTTTACACCTGCGTCAGTGTTTTTTACACTTGAAAGCTTAGGTGTTGCAAGGAATATGATTTTTGCAGAATTACCTGCACTTGCAAGCTTGCCGTTGAGAGCTTTAACGCAATAGGTGTAGGTTTTTCCGCTTTTTGCAGTTTTATCTGTAAAGCTGAGGCTTGTTGTATCGCCTAATTTAGTCCAGCTTGTTTCGCCGGATGCTTTACGGTAAACGCGGTAGGTTTTTGCGCCCGGAATTTTATTCCAGCTGACTTTAACACCATTTGTTGCGTTAGCTACCTTAAAGGCGGGTGCGGCAAGGAATTTAATTGATAATCCTGTTTTATTGTAGCCGCCGGCAAAACTGCCGTTAAAGGCTTTAACGGTATATGTGTAGGTTTTTCCGCTTTTTGCGGTTTTATCTGTAAAGTTGAGGCTCTTTGTGTTGCCTAATATAGTCCAGCTTTTATCACCTGCAGCTTTGCGGTAAACTCTGTAGGCAGTTGCACCGCTTACCTTACTCCAAGCTACATTAACACCGCTCGTTGTGTTTTTAATTGCTGTAAGCTTAGGAGTTGCAACAAATATAATGTTTGCGGAGTTGCCCGCGCTTGCAAGCTTACCGTTGAGGGCTTTTACGCAATATGTGTAGTTTTTATTGTTCTTAGCGGTTTTGTCTACAAAGCTGAGTGCTGCTGTGTCACCGAGTTTTGTCCATGCAGAAGAGCCTGTGTCCTTACGGTAAACGCGATAGATTTTTGCGCCTGCACTCTTGCTCCAGCTGATGCTTACACCGCTTGTTGTGTTTGCCAATTTGAAGGCGGGAGCTTTTAAGTAGGTTAATGAAACACCGGCTTTATTGTAAGCGCCCCAACCAACTATGTTGCATGCCTTAACTGTGTAGGTGTATTTAACACCGCTTTTTGCGGTTTTATCAATGTAAGAAGATGTTTTTTCACCGCTTAAGGTTGTAAGAGTTGTCCAGCTCTTGTCGCCTGCAGCTTTTCTGTATACTCTGTATTTTGTTGCTCTGGAAATAGGGGTCCAGGATACCTTTACACCGCTCGTATGGGGCGCAACTTTTATACCGCCAACAGCTTTGGGAAGCACGGAACCACCGTAGTTCATTACAAGGGTATCAGAAGTTATTGCATCAATATAATGCTTTTCGCCGATTTTTTGAGCTACAAGACCATCAAGGTCATATTTGTTGGGAACTTCTTTTGCAATATATCCGTAGGAGGGATGCTCTGTAAGGGTATAAACAACGTAATCGCTTACAACCTCATCGTTGTCATCATAGTATTCGGAAACCTCAAAACCATATTTTGTTACTCCATCTTCAGATAAAGCAACGTTGAGCTTGGATTTTTCTTCAGCTACAAAAATGTTTTCTACTGTTGCAGGAATAGCGCCATCCATTTTAACGGAGTAGCCTTCTTTTGCGGGGTCAACTGAATTTTCTCCTAAAGCAGTACCTACATAGCAACCTAAAATCTCATCATATTCAAGAGAATAAATAAAGTATTTGCCGTTGGGCTCGTAGGTTTCTTCGTCATAATCCTCAAAGCCTGCATAAATAGCATCAGAATCAGCTTTTGTGAAAACCTTATCTGAATAATCATAAGAATTCCAATAAAGATCATAAACCTCAATCTGCTCATAAACATCAACTGCATAAGCATTGGTGGCTACTGCACCGCCTTTTTTTACACTGCCTTTGAGCTGAATAAGCTGAGAAGCATCTGTTAAGGTGGAGCCTATAACTGAAATTGCGGGAATTTCGTTTTCGGGATCTGCGTTTATTTTAAGGTTAACATTTTTTTCTGCCTTGAAGAAAACAGCAGTGTCGTTGCCATATATTTCGATACCGGCAGAAACTAAATCGCTTTGTAATTTATTTAGAACAAGCTCACCGTTACCTGTGAGGGTGATAGAGCCACCCCAGCCCATACCATCGGATGAAATACCCGCTAATTCATTATAGCCTACAAGGTTGATTTTAAAATCATCGCCCATGGCGGTAGTAGCTAAAACGGTGTATGGTAATCTGACATTTTTCAATGTGAGAGTATTTGTAGCTTCGTTGTAGCTTGCCCCTGCAAAAAGAGCAGGTAATTCAAGTCCTTCAATTTGAGGATAAACAAAGCCCATTGAAATTGCTGCCATATATTCCTCGAAGGTTGCGTAATCGTCCGCATTCGGCATATTTACCATCATAATGGCAGAAAGCTTGAAATCCTCTTTGTAAAGATCTTCCTCTGTAATGGTTTCCCAATCAACAGGGTATGGTCCGTTTTCCGCAAAAACGGAAAGAGGGAGCATTACCGAGCAAATTAAAATTGCCGCTAATATAATACATAATATTTTTTTCATAATTGAATCCTCCTTAAAAGTAATGTATTGTCTACCGCAATAAAAAAGTAACATATTTGCATAGTTTTTGCAATACTTAACAAAAAATTGTAATAATTAGATGCCTTTTTGTAACACTTGACAGTCGCAAGACTCGTTTATGTGGTAGGAGATAACTTGAACTATGGTTTTTAATAACAGGGGCTGATAAGCTCTGAAACAAAAAATGAGCTGTAAAAAACAAAGGTTTTTTACAGCTCACCGGAGTTTTATTTATATAGCGGATATTTTGCGCAAATTCTTGCAACATTTTCGCGGATATAATCGGCTTTGTTTTCAAAATCCGTTGCAGCCAGCTTAATGTATTCTGCAATATCAATCATATCCTGTGCCTCAAAGCCTCGAGAAGTAACCGCTGCCGTGCCTATTCTGATACCACTTGTAACAAACGGCTTTTCGGGGTCGTTGGGAATTGCATTTTTGTTTACTGTGATGTGTACTTCATCAAGGCGGCGTTCAAGCTCTTTACCTGTGATACCAAGGCTTCTCAAATCTAAAAGAAGAAGGTGGTTATCTGAGCCGCCGGAAACGATGTTAACACCCTGCGCAATAAGGGCATTTTCAAGGGCTTTGCAGTTTGAAACAACCCTTTTGCCGTATTCCTTAAATTCTGGCTTCAGAGCTTCTCCGAAGCATATAGCTTTAGCGGCAATTATATGCATAAGCGGACCGCCCTGTATACCGGGGAAAATTGCTTTATTAACCTTTTTAGCAATTTCTTCATCGTTTGTAAGGATAATTCCGCCGCGGGGACCGCGAAGAGTTTTGTGAGTTGTTGAGGTAACAACGTGAGCATAAGGAATAGGTGAAGGGTGCATACCTGAGGCAACGAGGCCTGCAATATGAGCCATATCTACCATAAATAAGGCGCCAACAGAATCGGCAATTTCGCGGATTCTTTTAAAATCTATTATTCTTGAATAAGCGGAAGCACCTGCAACGATAAGCTTGGGAGAGCATTCCTTAGCTTTTTTCTCTAAAGCATCATAATCAAGGAATCCGTTTTCATCAACGCCATAGCTTTCAAAGTTGAAATAAGAACCGCTGACATTAACAGGTGAGCCATGGGTAAGGTGGCCTCCGTCTGCAAGGCTCATACCTAAAACTGTATCGCCGGGTTTAATAAGAGCGAAATATACTGCAAAGTTCGCTTGGGAGCCGGAGTGGGGCTGCACATTGGCATAATTGCAGCCAAAAAGCTTTTTCAGCCTTTCAATGGCAAGGTCTTCTGCAATATCAACATATTCACAACCGCCGTAATATCTGCGAGAGGGATAGCCTTCAGCATATTTGTTTGTGAAAATGCTACCGCTTGCTGCCATAACTGCGGCGCTGGCGTAGTTTTCGCTGGCGATCAGCTCAATGTTATCCGATTGACGAGAGCTTTCTTTTTCAAATGCTTCAAAAAGCTCACTGTCAGCCTCTTTGAGAAGCTTGAAGTTTTCATTAAGATAAGAATTCATTTTAAAATCCTCCAAACGGATGGTAATTTGATAATATAATACATTATTCAGGAGTAGTTTGCAATAAAAATGGCGGTAGTTATTTTTTTAACATAAAAGTTCTGTGTTATTAACAAAAGCAACTGAATTAAAAACAGTTTTTTGGAATTTTTTATATTGCCAAGTCACAAAATAGTGATATAATTAAGCTGTAGTAATATGATTGGGTGGTTTTTATGAACTCGCAAGAACTGAAAAATAAAATAACAGAGGCAAAAAAAACGACAAACACAGTTATACTTGCCCATACTTATCAGGAGCCCGATATAATTGATATTGCCGATATTACGGGAGACAGTTTCTTTTTAAGTAAAAAAGCCGCTGAAATTAAAGCGAAAAGGGTTGTTATGTGCGGTGTTCGTTTTATGGCGGAAAGCGTAAAAATTCTTTCACCGGAAACCGAAACGATTTTACCGGTTTCTTCGGCTACTTGCCCTATGGCTGAGCAGATTTTACCCGAAAGAGTAAGGAAGTTTAAAGAAGAGAACCCGGAGGCTTGCGTTGTGGCATATATAAACACAACTGCAGCATTAAAGGCGGAATGCGATGTTTGCGTTACAAGCTCTTCTGCAATTAAAATAGTGAAAAATTTGAAAGAAAAGGATATTCTTTTCATTCCTGATCAGCATTTAGGTTCATTTGTTGCAAAAAATGTTCCCGAAAAAAATATTATACTTTGGGATGGTTATTGCCCCGTTCACGCTAAGCTTACTGCAGAAGATGTTTTAAGATGCAAGCAAGAGCACCCTGATGCCGTTTTTGCTGTGCATCCCGAATCACCGAAAGAGGTGGTTGAGCTGGCGGATATGGTAGGCGCAACAAGCGAAATTATAAAATACGCCAAAGAGCAAAAGGGTAAGGTAATTATAGGTACAGAGAAGGGTGTTGTTGATTACCTTGCAATCAAAGAAGAAAACGGAGAAAGATTTATCCAGCTGGCACCTGAAAAGCTTTGTTGCGAAGATATGAAAAAAATAGCTCTTGAGGATGTTTACAAGGCAGTAACAGGCGAGGGTGGCGAGGTAGTTGAGCTTCCTGAGGATTTAAGAAAGAAAGCACTTAAAAGCATAAACAGAATGTTGGAATTGGGGTAATAAAATGAACCTTTCCTCTTTAAAAAAGCACTATAGCGTTGTTATCGTAGGCAGTGGGCTTGCAGGGCTTTACGGAGCTCTTAATTTCCCGGAGGATATTGATATCCTTATGCTTTCAAAAAAAGAACGCCATCAGTCAAACAGCTCCCTTGCGCAAGGGGGTGTTGCTTGCGTGCTCGATTTAGAAAACGATAGCTATGAGCTTCATATAGAGGATACCCTTATAGCCGGTGGCAGAGCAAATGATATTGATGCGGTTACTCAGCTTGTTGAAGAGGGCCCCGGTGATGTTTTAAAAACTATTGAGTACGGCGTTGAATACGACCGCTATGAAAACGGCGAGCTTGTAAAAACCCTTGAGGGCGGCCATTGTCGCAGAAGAATTGTTCACCACAAGGATACATCCGGAAAAGAAATGGTGGATAAGCTTATGCTTGCAGTTGAAAAGCTTCCTAATGTTACCCTTGCGGAAGAAACAATGGTAACCTCAATGACCAGAATAAAAAATGGGTTTAAGGTGGAGGTTTTAAGCGGTCAGGAGCAAAAAACGATATATGCAGATTTCTGCCTTCTAGCTTCAGGTGGCATAGGCAGAGTTTATAAATATACAACCAATCCCTCAGTTGCTACCGGTGATGGTATTCGCCTTGCTTATGAAATGGGAGCGGCTATTAAAAATTTAAGCTATGTTCAATTTCATCCCACAGCCTTTAATGGTGAAAACCGCGAGCAATTTTTGATAAGCGAAGCTGTAAGAGGAGAGGGAGCATATCTTTTAAATTGCAATAAAGAGCGCTTTATGCACAGATACGATGAACGCTTGGAATTAGCTCCCCGAGATGTTGTTTCCCGCTCTGTTATTATGGAATCAAGGCGCTTGGGAAGCAACAAATTTTACCTTGATATTCGCTATAAGGGTGAAGAGTATTTAAAAAACCGATTTCCCGGTATATATGAGGGTTGTTTAAAGCAAGGAGTAGATATTTCAAAAGATTTAATTCCTGTTTTCCCATGCCAGCATTATCTAATGGGCGGTATTGAGGTTGATTTGAATGCCAGAACAACTCTACCAAGGCTTTATGCCGCAGGCGAATGCTCCTGCACGGGAGTTCACGGTAAAAACAGGCTTGCAAGCAATTCTCTTCTTGAAGCGTTGGTTTTTGGCAGGCGGGCTGCGGAGGATATAACAAGATGCATCAGGGCAGGCTTTTATAAACTAAAAATTCCTGAAACAGAAGAACCTAAAAAGGTGGGAGGGGCACCGCTACCCAAAGGCACAAGAACGGAAATACGCGAAATTATGCAACGTTCATATTTTGTTATTCCCGATGAAGGCGCAATTCATGAGGGAAAACGGCGCATAGAAAACATACTTAACAGGTTGAAAAACGGTAAATTTGCCGTTACACCCGACTATTGCGAGGCTCTTTCTCTTGCAACGGTTGCATATATAATTCTTCAGGAGGTTGACCGATGATTTTACCCCAATTTTATATTGATGATTTAATAAAAAATGCAATTTCAGAGGATATAAATTATATCGATGTTGCAACAGACTATCTTTTAAATGAAGATGAGGAAAGTGAAGCAATTTTTGTTGCTAAGGCAAGCGGAATAGTTTGCGGCACAGAGATTGCTATGAGAGTTTTTCAGCTTCTTGATGACAGCTTTAAATATACCCTTTATAAAAAAGATGGCGAAAGGGTAGAAAAAGGTGACCTTATAGCAGAGCTTAAGGGAAAAACAGTAAAGCTCTTAAAAGGCGAAAGAACAGCGTTAAATCTTATTCAGCATATGAGCGGGATTGCTACCCTTACATACGAATGTGTTAAGGGAACTGAGGGTACAAAGGCAACAATTGCAGATACCAGAAAAACCCTGCCCGGTCTTCGTTCACTTCAAAAATATGCAGTTACCTGCGGAGGCGGCAGAAACCACCGCTATAACCTTTCTGACTGCGCAATGCTAAAGGATAATCATATTGATGCAAAAGGCGGTATAACCCCTGCGGTTAAGGCTCTTCGCGAAAAAATCGGCCATACTGTTAAAATAGAGGTTGAAACAAGATCTCTTGAAGAGGTAGAAGAGGCATTAAGCGCCGGTGCAGATATTATTATGCTTGACAATATGGATAACGAAACAATGGCAAAAGCCGTTGAGCTTGTGGGCGGCAAGGCTCTCCTCGAGGCATCGGGAAACCTTACCCCCGAAAGAATAAGAAGCGTTTCAGCTTTAGGCGTTGATATACTTTCAATAGGCGCATTAACTCATTCAGTTACAGCCTTTGATATATCAATGAAAATGAAATAAGCCCCTAACTTGTAATTTGCCACTATCAATTTGCAACTTAAAAAGCCTTCGACCAAAAGTCGAAGGCTTTTTTCTTATGTCAATTCAAACTGACCTGTATAAAGCTTATAATATTTACCTTTTTCCTCAATAAGTGTATCGTGGTCGCCCTTTTCAATTATTTCGCCGTTTTCAAGCACCATGATGGCGTTGGAATTGCGAACGGTTGAAAGGCGGTGAGCGATAACAAAAACAGTTTTGCCCTCCATTAGCTTATCCATACCCTTTTCGATAAGCCTTTCTGTTCTTGTGTCAATGGAGCTTGTTGCTTCATCAAGAATAAGCACAGGGGGATTTGCAACGGCAGCCCTTGCAATAGCGAGCAATTGCCTTTGACCTTGTGAAAGGTTAGAGCCATCGCCTGTGAGCATAGTGTTGTAGCCATCGGGAAGCCGTGAAATAAAGCTGTGAGCATTTGCGATTTTTGCTGCTTCAACAATTTCTTCGTGGGTTGCGTCAAGCTTGCCGTAGCGTATATTTTCCTCAACTGTTCCTGTGAAAAGGTGAGTATCCTGTAAAACCATTGCAAGCGAACGGCGCAAATCATCTTTTTTGATTTTTTTGATGTTTATGCCGTCATAGGTGATTTTACCCTTTTGAACATCATAAAAACGGTTAATAAGGTTTGTTATTGTTGTTTTTCCTGCACCGGTTGAGCCTACAAAAGCAATTTTTTGACCAGGCTTTGCATAAAGGGAAACATTTTTGAGAACATCCTTTTTTCCCGTGTAGGAGAAGGTTACATCATGAAAGCGAACATCGCCCTTTAGTTCAGTGTATGTTACGGAACCATCTGCAGAATGAGGATGCTTCCATGCCCACATACCGGTTCTTTCAGGGGTTTCGGTAATATTACCGTTGTCATCAAGCTTTGCATTAACAAGAGTAACGTAGCCTTCGTCTTCTTCGGGGATTTCGTCGATTATTTCAAAAATTCTTTCCGCTCCTGCAAGAGCAGCAAGGATGCTGTTCATTTGCTGAGAAACCTGGCTTATGGGGTTTGAGAATTGCCTTGTATACTGTAGGAAGGAAGCGAGAGAGCCTATAGAAAGAATGCCTGCGGCACCGCCAAGGAATAAGCCTGAAACACCGCCTGTTGCGCTATCACCTACTTTGAGAATAATAAATGCGCCAAAGGCCGCGGTTGCGGCAAAATTGAAATATGAAAGGTTTCCCATAATAGGCATCAATATGCTTGCAAAGGTATGAGCATTTGTTGCGGCTTTGCGATAATTTTCGTTAATTTCGTTGAAAGCGGCTTTTGCTTTATCCTCGCGGCAGAAAACTTTAACAACTTTTAAGCCTTCGATGAGCTCCTCAATATAACCGTTTACCGCGCCTACTGCCATCTGCTGGCGGCGGAAATAACGGGAGGAGCGACCGCCTATAACCTTAATTACATTGAGCATAACAATAAGCATAATAATAATAAGGCAGGTAAGAGCAGGGCTTATATAGAGCATCATAAAGAAGATACCCACAACAGTTACAAGAGAAGAGATTGTCTGAACAAGACCTTGGCTTATAGCCTCGCGGATTGTATCAACGTCGTTTGTAAAACGGCTCATAAGCTCACCGTGAGTATGCGTATCAAAATACTTGATAGGTAAATCCTGCAAATGGTCAAAAAGGTCGCGCCTTAAAACATTGAGCGTACCCTGGGAAACGTTGAGCATAAGTCGGGAATATGTGTATTGAGCCAAAGCGCCGCAAATGTAAATAAATGCAAGAATGCAAAGATATTTAATGATTATCGTAAAATCTCTGCTGCCGGTTGAAAGCATATTTCCTATTTCATTGATAATAGGAGTTAAAAGATATGTTCCTATAACATTTGCAAAGGAGCTGAACAGAACGAGAATGAAAACAAGAATCAGCAAGGCTTTTTTCTGGGTTACATAAGAAAGAAGTCTTAAAAGAGTCTTTTTTGTGTTCTTCGGTTTTTCAAATTTCATTTTTCCGCCGGGGCCGGGTCCGCCTTGGGGGCGTTTTTGTTGTTTTTGTGCCATTTAACTTCCTCCTTTCTTATTGCTCCATTTTGCCTTCCTGCTGTGAAATATAAACCTCTTTATATATTTCATTGCGGGAAAGTAATTCATCGTGAGATCCGATATCGTTTATTTTTCCGTCATCAATTTCGATGATTCGGTCAGCGTGCTGAACAGAGTTTATTCTTTGGGCAATTATAATTTTTGTGGTGTCGGGTAAAAGATTTTTCATACCCTCGCGGATTTTTCCGTCTGTTGCAGTGTCAACTGCGCTTGTGGAGTCGTCAAGAATAAGAATTTTAGGGTTTTTAAGGATTGCTCTTGCTATACAAAGCCTTTGCTTTTGACCGCCGGAAACATTTACACCGCCCTGGCCTAAATCAGTTTGATAGCCATCGGGAAAGCTCATCACAAAATCATCAGCCTGAGCAATTTTTGCGGCAGCTCTTATTTCGTCAAGGGTTGCGTTTTCGTTACCCCAACGAAGATTTTCTTCAATAGTTCCTGAGAAAAGCACATTTGTCTGAAGCACCATTGAAACGCTGTCGCGAAGATTTTCTAAGGTATAATCCTTAACATTTTTTCCGCCAACCAGAACCTCACCCTCTGTTGTGTCATAAAGCCGGGGAATAAGCTGAACAAGAGAGGATTTTGCGCTGCCGGTTGAACCGATGATACCAATAGTTTCGCCTGATTTTACAGAAAGATTTATATCTTTTAAAACCTCTCGTTTTGCATTTTTTCCGTATTTGAAGGAAACATTTTTGAAATCGATGCTGCCATCTGAAACTAAAAGATTTTTATCGGCACCGTCATCGCAGATGTGGGGTTTTTCAGTTAAAACCTCGTAAACACGGTCCATAGAAGCCTTTGCCATAACAGACATAACGAAAATCATTGAAACCATCATAAGCGACATAAAGATTTGTTGGATATAGGTTATGAAGCTCATAAGGTCACCTAACTGCATATTTCCGTCAAGTATAAGCTTAGAGCCTACCCAAAGAATAAGGATTATGCAGGTATAAACTGAAACGGACATTATGGGACCATTGAGAATGATAAGCTTTTCTGCAAAAATTGAAGCGTTCTTTAATTCATCATTTGAAATTTTGAATTTATCCTTTTCGTGCGTTGCGCGAACAAAGGCTTTAACAACTCTGGCGGCAATAAGATTTTCCTGAATAGATGTGTTGAATTTGTCGTATTTCTTGAACATTTTTTTAAAGCGCTTATGTGCTTTTACACCGATAAGAAGAATAAGGAAAAACATCACAGGAGCAACGCACATAAAAATTAAAGAAAGCCTTTTGTTTATGCTGAATGCCATAACAATTGCCATTGTGAACATAAGAGGGGAGCGTATAAACATACGTATAGCCATCATAAAAGTGTTCTGAATCATTGTTATATCGGTGGTCATTCTGGTTATGAGCGAGCCGGTTGAAAATTTATCAACATTGGAAAAAGAAAACTCCTGAATTTTCTTGAAAATGCCGAATCGCAGCTCTGCACCGAAGCCCATACCAGCTTTTGCGGCAAAAAAAGCTGCTGCCGCACCGCAAAGGAGGGAAATACAAGCCATACCTATCATAAGAGCACCTAAAGAGATGATAAGATCTGTGCCTGATTTGTTACCAAAGCCTAAATTGATAAGGATTTCGGTAATGAAGCTTTCCTTTGCGGATAAGGGCTGACCGCTTATACCGCAGTCAATTATAACTGACATTAAAAGAGGAATTATAACCTCAATAAGAACCTCTAAAATGATTGAAAGAGGGGAGAGCAGAGCATAAATTTTATATTTCCCTGCATAGCTCATAAGTTTTTTTATCATTACTGCAATTCCTCCTTTGCTATTTCCTCACTTTTCTTTATTTCTGCAGATAATTGGCAATTTGTCAGGTTTTCCGTATCAAGATTATCGTATAATCTTTCAAGAAAATAGCAGAGAAGCTTACATTCCTCTTGAGAAAAGCCTTCAAACATTTTTTTGTCAGTATCATCGCATACGTTTCTGAAATTTTTCAGCACTTCAATTCCGCTTTCTGTGAGAGAAAGTCGGTTTTTCCGCACATCCTCACTATCGGTTACCCTGTTAACAAAGCCGTTCTTTTCAAGCCGCTTTATTGATGTGGCAACGCTTGCAGGAGAGATATGAAGGCTGTTTGCAAGCTCTTTCTGGGTACACAAGTTGTTATTTTTAATGTATTCAAGAATCATCGGTTGACCATAGTATAAGCCCGCCTTCTGAGCAGCTTTGGTTATATGGTAACGGTGAATAAGGGATGTGGAAATAAGCTTGTGGACCATTTCTCTGTAATCCATTTACTGATAAACCTCCAAAATAGTTAAACGTTTAACTTTTTCCGATATATAATACCACTTTTTCAATTTTTATTGTTCTTTAAAAGAAAATAATGTAAATTTTTTGTAATGATATTCCAAGAAATTCAGAATATTTGTTTTATTGCATAGTTTTTGCGAAAAACCAATCTACAAAATTCACAAAACCATTGTGCAAAATCAACAAATATATGTGGAAAAATTTAACTTTGCTTTAACAAAATATATCAAAATCTTCTTGAAAAGAGTGATAAAATTTGATATTATTATCTTGATATGATGTATAGTGAGGTGTAGAAGTGAAAAAAGAGCAGGGAAACAACTACAATGATTTTCCGTTATATGTATTCCATCAGGGCAAAAATTACAAATCGCAGGATTTTTTAGGTGCTCATAAGGTGGAAGACGGCAAATATGTTTTCAGGGTATGGGCGCCCAAAGCGGTTAAAATAAGCGTTAGCGGCACATTTAACGGTTGGAATGACGATGCTTCACCTATGTACAGGTTAAATGATGCAGGTGTTTGGGAAGCTTATGTTGAGGGAGTTAATATATTTGACTCCTACAAGTTTGTTATTGAGGATAAAAACGGTTTGCGTCATTATAAAGCGGACCCGTATGCAATCCATGCTGAAACCCGCCCCGGAACAGCATCAAAAATATTTGAAAGCTCTTATAAATGGCGCGATTCTGTATGGCTCAAAAAGAGAAAAGAAAGCTCCGTTTATAAATCACCGATTAACATATATGAGGTTCATTTAGGCTCCTGGCGAAAGCATGAGGACGGCAACCCATTAAGCTATCGCGACCTTGCAAAAGAGCTTGTAGGATATGTTAAGGATATGGGGTACACCCATATTGAAATGATGCCTGTTGCTGAGCATCCATTTGACGGCTCATGGGGTTATCAGGTTACAGGATATTTTGCGGTTACCTCCCGCTACGGAACACCCGATGATTTTAAATACCTGGTTGATGAATGCCACAAGGCAGGTATTGGTATTATAGTAGACTGGGTGCCTGCTCATTTCCCAAAGGATGCCCACGGTCTTGCAGAGTTTGACGGCACACCTTGCTATGAATACGCCGATGTAAGAAAAGGCGAGCATCTTCAATGGGGTACAAAAGTATTTGATTATGGCAGAAATGAGGTTAAAAGCTTTCTGATTTCAAATGCTTGCTTCTGGTTTGATGAATACCATATTGATGGTTTAAGGGTTGATGCTGTTGCATCAATGCTTTACCTTGATTATGGCAGAGATGACGGGCATTGGATAGCCAATGAAAACGGAGGCAACGAAAACCTGGAAGCAGTTGCATTTATGAGGCAACTAAATGAAACGGTGTTTAAAGAGCATGGCGATGTTATGATGCTTGCAGAGGAAAGCACATCCTGGCCTATGGTTTCTAAGCCGGTGTTTATGGGTGGCCTTGGTTACAATTTTAAATGGAATATGGGCTGGATGAATGATATTCTCCGATATTTCTCCCTTGAGGGTATCCATAAGAAATATAACCACGATTTAATTACTTTTTCATTTTTTTATGCATTCAGCGAGAATTTTGTTTTGCCTATTTCTCATGATGAGGTTGTTCATGGAAAAGGCTCGCTTATAAATAAAATTCCGGGTGGCTACAACGAAAAATTTGCAGGAGTAAGGGCATTTTTAGGCTATATGTATGCTCATCCCGGAAAGAAATTGTTGTTTATGGGCTCTGAGTTTGGTCAATTTATTGAGTGGGATTATAAAAAAGGCCTTGATTGGCTCCTTCTCGATTATGAAATGCATGTTTTGTTGCAGGATTATACAAGAGAGCTTAATAAATTCTATAAAAAGAATTCGCCTATGTGGCAAGTAGATTACAGCTGGGAAGGCTTCAATTGGCTTGTAAGCGATGATAACGATAACTCGGTTATTGCCTTTACAAGAACGGATGAAAACGACCGGAGTATTGTTGCAGTGTGCAATTTTACCCCTGTTTTAAGAAAGAATTATAAAATAGGTGTTCCCGAAAGCGATTCTTATGAAATTGTTTTTAACTCTGATGCCAAAAAATTCGGAGGCAGCGGAGAAAGAATAAAGAAAACATATAAAACCGAAAAGGGCGAAATGCATGGCAAAAATCAATTTATTGAGTTAACCTTGCCGCCTATGACAACTATTTACCTTAAACCCAAAGAGCTTGAAAAGAAAAAAGCTGCTGTGAAAAAAACAGCATCCAAAAATAAGAAATAACCGAAAGGAATGTGATAACAATGGCAAAAAGAACCGAATGTATTGCAATGCTTCTTGCAGGCGGTCAGGGCTCAAGGCTTGGCGTGCTTACGAAAAACATTGCAAAGCCTGCCGTGCCCTACGGTGGTAAGTACAGAATCATTGATTTCCCTCTTTCAAACTGTGTGAATTCAGGTATTTATACAGTTGGTGTTTTAACGCAGTATCAACCCCTTGAGCTTAATGATTATATCGGTAAC
>JAZUOA010000189.1:0-18168 GCA_045604445.1 Acutalibacteraceae bacterium | reverse complement strand
AAGAGAATTATTTGTGTTTTGTTCTACAAACAAACCTCGCCACTCGACGTACCTTTGTACGCCTTCGGGTAACCAAAAACACGGCTAAAGCCTTGTTTTTGCTCGGTTTGTTCGTTCTGCATCATTTTTTACAGCCCCTTTAGTATACTTAATTTTCTGTTTTTAATCTGATAACATTCCAGCTGAAGGGCTTTAGCTCAACTGTTAAAAAGCCGTTATCAATTTGGGGAATAGCGTTATCGTGGGGCTTAACCTTTATTAAATCAAAAGAGTTTTCATCTTTTTTGTTGCAACCATCCATAGAAATAAATTGGGTCGGCTTGAAGCCCTCAAAATCCATAAGGTTGATATCAAGGGCTACGCTTTCATCAAGGCTTTTGTTCACGCAGAAAATTGCCATTTCGCCCTTTTCCTCATCAAAGGTTGCTATTGCTTCAAGATAAGGAACATCAGTAAACTGCTTGCAATCGTATTTAGGGCAGTCCACAAGGGGCAAAAGAGCAGAGCCTCTACCGTAGTTAGAAAGGTGCATAAAGGGATAAAAAATCGTTTGCTCAAAAACACCGCCTCCTGTTTTTGTGAAAATAGGAGCTATAACGTTGACAAGCTGAGCAAGGCAAGCAATTTTAATTCTGTCGCAATGCCTCAAAAGAGTTATCAGCATTGAGCCAACAACCAATGCATCCTCAAAGTTGTAAATATCCTCAAGGCGAGGGGGAGCAACGCTCCATTTTTCAAAGGGAACGTTGTTTGAGTGATACCAAACGTTCCATTCATCAAAGGAAAGATTGATGGTTTTTCTGCTTCTGCGCTTTGCTTTTACATAATCGCACGCGCAAATAACCGAATAAATAAATTCATCAAGCTCTAAGGATTTTGCAAGGAAAGAGGGTGTGTCATCAGCCCTGTTTTCATAGTATTGATGCAAAGAAACATAGTCAACGCTATCGTATGCAATATCAAGGCTTTCAACCTCCCATTGCCCGAATGTAGGGGAGTTTCTGCTTGAGGAACCGCAAAGCACCGTTTCAATGGAGTTATCCGTCCATTTCATCATTTTTGATGCCTCGAGGGCAACCCTGCCGTATTCCGAAGCGGTTTTGGCTCCCATTTGCCAGCCTCCGTCCATTTCGTTGCCTAAGCACCAGAGCTTGATATTGTGAGGTTCTTTAACTCCGTGGGAAATTCTTAAATCCGACCAATATGTATTTGATTTATGGTTGCAATATTCAACCATATTTCTTGCTTCTTCAGGGCCTCTTGTGCCTAAGTTCACAGCCATCATGCATTCTGCATTTGCGTTTTTGCACCATTTTAAAAATTCATTAGTGCCGAAAAGATTTGGTTCTGTTGTTCCCCAGGCTAAATCAAGCCTTTTGGGTCTGTTTTCAACAGGGCCTACGCCATCCTCCCAGTTATAGCCGGAAACAAAGTTTCCGCCGGGGTAACGCACAACAGGAACATTAAGCTTTTTCACAAGGTCTATAACATCCTGCCTGAAGCCGTTTTCATCTGCAGTAGGGTGGTTGGGCTCATAAATACCGCCATAAACAGCTCTGCCCAAATGCTCAATAAAAGAGCCATACATTCTTTTATCGATATCTCCTATTCTGAATTCCTTTGCAAGGGTAATTTTAGCTTTCATTTTATCAAATCCCTTCATTAAGGCTGTTTTAAAACCGCACCAAAAATATTTTGATGCGGTTTAGTTTTATTTATGATAGAGCTTTTTGCTTTCGTGGTGAGGCTCGCAGGTAAGGTTGATGCCTAATTTTCTGAAGGTGTCGCGGTCAACCTGAGAAAGAATAACAGTTGCATGAGCCTCGCTTCCGCGCAAGGAATTAAGAGAATCAAAAGCTTTTTTTGCATCCTCTGATTCAACGGCGCTCATTGTTAACGCAATAAGCACCTCATCTGTATGAAGGCGCGGATTGTGGTTGCCTAAAATGCTTGTTTTTAAAGACTGAATGGGTTCGATAATCTCTCTTGCAATAAGAAGAGTTTTTTCATCAATTCCTGCAATGGCTTTAAGAGCATTAAGAAGCGCCGCGGAGGCTGAGCCTAAAAGGTCACTTGTTTTGCCTGTAATAATAGTTCCGTCGGGCAGCTCTATAGCAACAGCAGGCCTGCCGCCCGTTGCCTCGCTTTTAAGAAGAGCGGCTTTAACTGCAGGGCGTTGACTTTCAACGGATATGCCTGCCTGGTTCATAAGGCTTTCAATTTTAGCAATAGCCGCATCGTTTTTCTGCCCTGCTTTTTTATCGCAGAGGGCGCTGAAATAGCGGCGGATAATTTCATCGTGAGAGGCTTTTCTGCAAACATAATCATCAACAATGCAGTAGCCGGCCATATTAACACCCATATCTGTAGGTGATTTATAAGGGCTTACTCCCTCAATTTTTTCAAACATTGCGTTAAGCACCGGGAAAACCTCAACATCTCGGTTGTAGTTAACGGTAGTTTTGCCATAGGCTTCAAGGTGATAAGGGTCTATCATATTAACATCGTTAAGGTCAGCTGTTGCTGCCTCGTAAGCCAGGTTAACAGGGTGCTTTAAAGGTAAATTCCAGATTGGGAAGGTTTCGAATTTGGCGTAGCCGGCTTTAATACCTCTGGCGTTTTCGTGGTAAAGCTGTGAAAGGCAGGTGCTCATTTTACCGCTTCCGGGGCCGGGGGCGGTAATAACAACAAGGGGGCGAGTGGTTTCAATATAATCGTTTTTGCCAAAGCCATCGTCACTAACGATTTTTTTAACATTATAGGGATAACCCTCGATTTTATATTGAATAAAGGCCTTGATGCCTAAGTTTTCAAGCTTTTCTTTAAATTTAACAGCAGAGGGCTGACCATCAAACTGAGTGATAACAACGCTACCCACGAAAAGACCTGCGCTTGCAAAGGAATCCATAAGGCGCAAAACGTCACTATCGTAGGTTATGCCGTAATCTCCGCGGATTTTATTGCTTTCAATATCGCCGGCAGAAATAACTATAACAATTTCTGCATGGTCCTTAAGGTTGAGAAGCATCTGAAGCTTACTATCCGGCTTAAAACCGGGCAAAACCCGGGATGCGTGAAAATCATCAAAAAGCTTGCCACCGAATTCAAGGTAAAGCTTACCGCCGAATTCATCTATTCGCTTCATAATTTGCTCTGATTGTTTTTCGATATACATATCGTTGTCGAAACCAATGCTTTTATGCAAATCCATATTATCACCCTTTCACAAATAATAATTTTATCATTACGGTATTCATTTGTCAACGAAAAAAGGCGTAAGATAAGATGTAAAAGTGAACAAAAGTAAGCTCATTTAATTGACTTTGATCCTATAAAGATGTATAGTATAATAGAACAAGTATAACAACCGAAAAGGAGAATATTATGGAGCAGTTTTTTGACAGATTCAAATTAGATTGGTCACCTGTTGCGAAAGAATCTCACACAATTATCCGCGGGGGAGTTAGAATTACCGTTCTTACACCGTGCCTTTTGCGCGTTGAGGAGCAGGCAAGGGGAAAATTCTGTGATGAACCGACCCAAAGCGTTTGGTATCGCGATTTTGAAGCACCCGAATTCAAGCTTAATGAATCAAGCGACACTCTTGAAATAAAAACAACAAAGGCAAATTTCCTTTATAACTACAAAACAAAAAAGATGATAAGAAT
The DNA here is from genome assembly GCA_045604445.1 of Acutalibacteraceae bacterium. Classification (GTDB taxonomy): domain Bacteria; phylum Bacillota; class Clostridia; order Oscillospirales; family Acutalibacteraceae; genus DTU089. Next base: position 14,500 of record JAZUOA010000189.1, on the reverse strand, counting down.
TAAGCTCCGCGATGGCAGAGTTGTAACTAATTATAAGGCAGGAAACCTTAAAGGCACTTGCCGAACTCTTGATATCACAGGCGGAGTGATCACTCTTGGCGATGGTGTTTGTTCAAAAAACGGTGTTGCAATTCTTGATGATAGCGACACTCTTGTTTTAAAGGACGATGGCGCTATTTTACCTCGCAAGCATAAGGAAAAAGATGAATATTATTTTGCTTATGGCAACAATTACATCGGCGCAACTACCGACCTTTATAAATTAACCGGTAAAGTTCCGCTTATTCCTCGCTATGCTCTTTCAAACTGGTGGAGCAGATATAAGGCATATACTCAGGAGGAGTATCTTTCCCTTCTTGACAGATTCAAGAGGGAGGAGCTTCCCATAACCGTTGCTACTGTTGATATGGATTGGCATTGGGTTGATATTAAGGGCAAATTCGGTAAGGATAGCCACAAGGTTTTCCCCCACCTTAATTTTATGGAATATGTTTATGATGTTTGGTCTGCCGGTTGGACGGGCTACAGCTTTAATACAGATTTATTCCCCGACCCTGCAGGCTTCCTTAAAAAGCTCAAGGATGATAATTATAAGGTTACCTTTAATCTTCACCCCTCTCAGGGCGTTCGTTGGTATGAGGACCAATATGAAGAAATGTGTAAGGTTATGGGTCAGGATTCCTCAAAGAAGGCTCCTGTTAAATTTGATATAACTGATAAAAAATTTATGGAGCATTATTTTAAGGTGCTTCATCACCCTTATGAAAAAATGGGTGTTGATTTTTGGTGGATTGATTGGCAGCAGGGAACAAAATCTGCTGTGCCCGGTCTTGACCCTCTTTGGGCTCTTAACCATTACCATTTTTATGATAATGCTAAAAACAACAATCGTCCTCTTATACTTTCACGTTTTGCAGGGGCAGGCTCTCAACGTTACCCCTTAGGCTTCAGCGGTGATACGACTCAGACATGGGCAAGCCTTGATTTTCAACCCGGCTTTACCGCAACGGCTTCAAATATCGGTTACCCTTGGTGGAGCCATGATATTGGTGGCCACTGCATGGGTAAAAAGGATGATGAGCTTTATATCCGTTGGTTGCAGCTTGGTGTGTTCAGCCCCATTATGCGACTTCACTCAACGAATAACGAATTTATGGGTAAAGAGCCCTGGAACTATTCGGGCCCCATTGAACGAATTGCAAAGGAAAACCTGCGCCTTCGTCATAAGCTTCTTCCTTATATTTACACAATGAATTACCGCACTCATACAGAATGCCGCGCAATTTGCGAGCCTATGTATTACTATTATCCTGAAAGAAAGAGTGCTTATAATTGCAAAAATCAGTTCTTCTTCGGAACAGAGCTTATTGTTGCACCCATTACCGAGCACACCTCTACTGATAACAATATGGCAAGCGTTAATGTTTGGCTTCCCGAGGGCAGATATACCGATATTTTTACTGATAGAATCTATTGCGGTAAAAGATTTGTTAAAATGTATCGCGATATTGAAAACATTCCCGTGCTTGCAAAAGCGGGTGCAATTATCCCTATGAGCGCAAACGGCAGAGATAACGATTGCTCTAACCCATCCTCTCTTGACCTTCTTATTTACAGAGGTAACAATACATTTACTCTTTATGAGGATGATGGCGAAACTCTTTCCTATCAGAACGGTGCCTATCTTAAAACACCCTTCACTGTTAAAGAAGACGGTTCAACCGTTACCTTTACAATTGGTGCAGGTGAAGGCGATGCAAGCGTTTCTCCTGAAAAGAGAAGCTATAAGCTTATGTTTAAGGATATTGTTAATGCCGATATAGCAGCCAAGGTAAACGGCAAAAAGGTGAATGCTAAGAGAGATGAAAAGAACCATATAATTGTTCTTAATCTCAAGGATATTACTGCTGCTGATACGGTTGAAATTGTGTTTACCGATTGCGAATATCTTACAAATCAGGATAAAAAGCAGGCGCTTGTTGAAACAATCGCAAAATACCAGATGGGTAATGATAAAAAAGGCTTACTCTTTACAGAGTTCCTTAAAACAGAAAAACCGTTAGCGCCTATGGCGGAAAATTTCACAGGGCCTATTGAAGAAATTCTTGCCCTTTACAGAGGTTAAATTTTGAAAGGTAAAAGGAGATTTTAATCTATGGAAAAGAAAATTGTTGCCGGCATTATCGGATTGGAGTTCGGAAGGGCGCACCTTGAGGGTGCTTTGGCTTATGGCGCAGAAATCGGTATGATTTGCGACTGCGACGAGAAAGCTCTCAGGTTTGCAGGTGAAAAATACGATATTCCCGAAGAAAAATGGACTCTTGATTACCACGATATTATAAACAACAAAGAGATTAACGCTGTTTCAATCGGTATCCCTGACCAGCTTCATAAAAAAGTTGCCATTGAGATGCTCGAAGCAGGCAAACACGTTTTATGCGAAAAGCCCCTTGCGCTCACAAAAGAAGATATCAGCGAAATGGTAAGAGCCGCAAAAAAATCAAATTGCGTATTTATGGTTGGTCAGATTTGCCGCTTTACGCCTTCTTTTGTTAAAACGAAAGAGCTTATTGATAACGGCACGCTTGGTGATATTTACTTTGTTGAGAGCGAATATGCTCATGATTATATGAATATCGTATCCAACAAGCAGAATTGGAGAGCAGATAATGCCCGCCACGGTGTTATTGGTGGCGGTTGCCATGCAGTTGACCTTCTTCGTTGGCTTGCAGGTGACCCTGAGGAGGTTTTTGCATACGGAACACATAAGCTTTTACCTACAGTTACTTATGATGACTCAACTATTGCTATTATGAAGTTCCCCGGCGAAATTGCAGGTAAGGTTTATGTTTCTACCGGCTGCAAACGCGATTACACAATGAGAACAGTTGTTTACGGAACAAAGGGTACCGTTATATGCGATAACACCTCTCCCACAATGCAGGTCTTTGTTGCAGATGAAACAGGAAAGGCACCCGAAACACCTGAAATTATAGAGCTTGAGGTTAATAACCACAACTTTATAAAAGAATTTGAAGTGTTTGGCGATGCAATTGTTAACGGCACCGCTGTTCCCACTCCCGTTGAAGAGGGCGCAAAAACAGTTGCCGCCTGCCTGGCAATAGTAGAATCTGCCAACACCGGAAAAATTGTAAAACCCGACTATAATTTTTAAAGGAGAAAAGCTGTGTCCGTTATTGACATTTTAAAGGCTCAGGCATCAAATTACGGTATAACGGTTAATGATGCTTTAGCTGAAAAATTAAGCATCTATGCCAAAGAGCTTAAAGAGTGGAATGAGAAAATAAATCTTACTGCCATAACTGACGATGAGGGAATAGCAACAAAGCATTTTCTTGACTGCTTGCTTGTTTCAAAGGCCGCTGAGTTTAAAAACGGTATGAAAATTATTGATGTTGGTACAGGCGCAGGGTTTCCCGGTCTTGTTATAGCGGCGGCATATCCGGATTTGAGCGTGACGCTTCTTGATTCTACAGGGAAAAAGCTTAAAGCCGTTGAAGCGATAGCAGTAGCTATGGGAGTAGAGAATGTAGAAATTCTTCACTCAAGGGCGGAGGAAGCCGGCAAAAAGGCAGAATACCGCGAACAGTATGATTTTGCTACTGCAAGAGCGGTTGCAGAGCTCAGAGTGCTTTTAGAATATACGCTTCCCTTTGTAAAAAAAGGCGGTTCATTTTTATCGCTTAAGAGCATAACCGCTAAAGAGGAAATAGAGAGCGCCTCAGGCTCTTTAAGGGTTTTGGGAGGCGAAATTGAGGGCGTAAACGAGTTTGCTTTACCCGGTGGCGATAAACGAGCCATAATAAAAGTAAAAAAGATATCGCAAACTTCGCCAAAATACCCCAGACCTTCGGCACAAATATCCAAAAAGCCCCTTTAAATTTGATGAAACAAAGCATTTTCAGTCGATTTACCCCGACCGAAAATGCTTTATTTTTTGCTTCTTTGGTGGTATAGTGTAATCACAGAGAGGGACGGACAAGGCTTTAGGATATGCAAAACAAACGGCATTTGCCGGAAAGGAAAACCAATGTTGAAAACGTCATCAAAATCTAAAGCAAATTGCCAGATTCAACTTCTTCCCCATGAAGCAATAAAACCAAATCCCCATCAACCGAGAGTAAGGTTTGATTACACAGAGCTTGAGGGGCTTGCCTGCTCCATAAGGGCAAACGGTATTTTGCAGCCTATAAATGTTCGGTTGCTTCCTGATGGAAGCTATGAGCTTATTTCAGGCGAAAGAAGGCTGAGAGCTGCAAGGATGGTAGGTATAACTAAAATTCCTTGCGTTGTTATGAATGTAAGCGATGAGCAATCGGCACTTTTCGCAATAATCGAAAATGTTCAAAGGCAAAACCTTGATTTTTTTGAAGAGGCTGTTGCAATTGATAAGCTCATTACCGAACACGGACTCACTCAGGAAGAAATTGCAAAAAAATTAGGCAAGGCTAAATCCACTCTTTCTAATAAATTGAGGTTGTTAAGGTTACCTGAGGAAATGCGGGATAAAATAGCATATTCGGGCCTTACGGAGCGCCATGCAAGAGCTCTTTTAACCCTTGCGGATAATTCCACCAGAGGCAGGGTGTTAGACCTTGTAATAGAAAGGCGCTTAACCGTTTCCGAAACAGAAAGGCTGATTTCTGATATCCATCGCAGAAAAAAAGCGCCTAAAAAGCCACATACCAAAGCATATAAGGATATGCGGATTTTTCTGAACACTCTTAACCACGCGGTTGATACCATAAGAAGAGCAGGAATTGAAGCAGATACCGCAAAAAGCGAAACGGATGAATACTTTGAATATGTTATAAGAATTTCAAAGCCGGATGAAGCAACTGTTGTAACAGTTACAACCCAAGCGGTTTAAAACCGCAAAGCAGCTTCGATAATTGCAAGCTTAACGCAATTATCAATAAAACGGTATAATCTCCGAAAGGAGTTTATATAAGCCATATCTTTCTCTTTCACACCCCACATCCACAAGCGGAAAAGCGGTGGCCGAAAGCAAAGGGGTTTCTGCTTTACTCACTCTAATTATCCTTTGTGTAATACACGGTGCTTCCTGCTTCAACTGAATGAGTGAGCCAGGTGTTACCGCCGATGATGCAATTATCACCGATGTTGGTGTTACCGCCAAGAATAGTGGCATTGGCATATATAACAACATTGTTTCCGATATCGGGATGGCGCTTGATATTCTTAACAGGGTTGCCGTTTTCATCAACCTCAAAGCTTTTTGCGCCCAAGGTAACGCCCTGATAGATTTTAACATGGTTACCGATTGTTGTAGTTTCGCCTATAACGATACCTGTTCCGTGGTCTATAAAGAAATATTCGCCGACGGTTGCTCCTGCGTGGATATCAATGCCGGTTTTTTCATGGGCAAATTCTGTCATAATTCTTGGTATAAGCGGCACACCTAATATGTAAAGCTCATGGGCAATTCTGAAAATGGAAATTGCATAAAAACCGGGGTAGCAAATAAGAACCTCCTCATGGCATTTTGCTGCAGGGTCCCCCTGGTAAATGGCCTCAATATCCTTAATAAGAAGCTCTTTAACATACGGTAGCTTTTCTATGAATGCATCGCAGATTTCTTCAGGTGTTTTTGCCATAGGGGTTCCGCCGAAAGCGTATGCTCCCTTGATTTGTTCTGCAAGGCGGCTGTAAATATTAAGAAGCAATTCTGTTTGGGAAAGAACATTTTCGCTTCCCTCGCTGTGCTTAAAATAGCTGGGGAACAAAAGGGACTGCAAATCCTTAATAACCTTGATAACTTCTTTTCTGTTGGGGATATGGGTTTTATCGCAGGTGTTTTTCAAAAAGCAGGAATTGTTGACTGCTTCAAGGCTTTTAACGGTTGAAGCAATATTTTCTATTGATTTATAAAAATTATCCATAAAAGCTATCCTTTCATTCAGAGAAAAGTTCGGTTGATAAATATCTTTCGCCTGTGTCGGTAAGCACCGCAACAATAACCTTATTTTTGTTTTCGGGGCGTTTGGCTATTTCAATTGCCGCGTAAATTGCCGCGCCTGAGGAAATGCCAACAGCAACTCCTTCTTTTTTTGCTACCATTCGCGCATATTTAAAGGCATCATCATTTGAAACATCAATAATTTCATCATAAATGGCTTTATCAAGATTTTCGGGGATGAAATTTGCTCCGATTCCTTGAATTTTATGGGCTCCGAAAGAACCCCTTGTTAAAAGCGGAGAGGATAGGGGCTCAGCACCTATAACTTTTATATCGGGATTTTGTTCTTTTAAAAATTTTCCCGCCCCTGAAAGAGTTCCGCCGGTTCCGATGCCTGCAACAAAAATATCAACTTTTCCTGAGGTATCCTGCCAGATTTCAGGACCTGTTGTTTTATAATGGGCAAGGGGATTTGCGCTGTTATCAAATTGAGAGGGGATAAAAGCATTTTTATATTGCTCCGCCAGGCGCATGGCTTCCTCAATAGAGCCTTGCATGCCTTTGGACCCATCGGTTAAAACAACCTCTGCGCCATAGGCTTTCATAAGAAGAATTCTTTCCTTGCTCATTGAGTCGGGCATAACTATTATTACCTTGTAGCCCTTTGAGGCACCTATTGCCGCAAGGCCGATGCCCGTGTTGCCGCTTGTGGGCTCAATAATAACGGAATCGGGTTTTAAAATGCCGCTTTTTTCTGCTTGAAGAATCATTTCCAAGGCGGGTCTGTCTTTAGCGCTACCTGTGGGATTAAAGCATTCAAGCTTTGCCAAAAGCGTTGCATCAAGGCCTTCTGCTTCTTTAATTTTACTGAGCTCAAGCAACGGAGTGCGCCCTACTAACTCATCTATATTTTTACGAATATTCATAATGGTCACCTCTGGTATATTATTTATTTTATCATAAAGGTAAATACAATACAAGTTTAAACAAAAATATAAACAATTTCTAAAAAAATATCCTTTTAAACTATATTAAGACAAGATTCGACAAAAGAAATATGTATAATATAGGAGAAGAAAGCAGAAAGCTGCAAAAAATTTCTTCATAAATAAAAAGGAGGCGCAATATTATGAAATGCTTTAAGCAAATCGTTCTCTCTGGAAGAATCGAATACCATTGGTGGCGAATTTCACAGCTAAAAAAACGACAGGCAAACAAAAAGAATGAAAGATTGCGTTATCGTGAAAATCTCCACAGGTATCAAGCAGAAAGATTATCAAAGATTTATGAAATTTCCTTAGGTATTCGGGATTTCAACGGCAATATAATTGCATAATTAACATCTGAACCGTTTTCCGCTTTCGGAAAGCGGTTTTTATTGATAAATATAAAAAGATATGATAAAATTCTGTTAGCTTATCTGCGGAGGGTTTTATGATTTCTTTTAAAATAGATTCTTTTTCTGTTTGGGAAAAGCTGCAAAAAACAAATAAGCCTGTTGTTATGTACGGTACCGGCAACGGTGCCGATAAGGTGCTCGATATTTTTGAAGGCTTGGGCATTAAAATAAGCGGGGTTACAGCAAGCAGTGGCTTTGTAAGAGAGCGGGTTTTCAGAGGCTTCCCGGTTAAGCCCGTTTCTTTTTTTGAGCAGGAATTCAGCGATTTCATAGTAGTGGTCGCTTTCGGCTCATCAAGGCCTGAGGTAATAGAAAATATTAAAAAAATCGCAGAAAGCCATAAGGTTTTAGTGCCTGTTGTGCCGGTTATCGGCACCGAGATTTTCGACAGAGATTATTTTTTAAATAACGAAGAAGAAATTGAAAAGGCATATAATTTATTGGCAGATGATTTTTCAAAAAAGGTTTATGAAGGGTATATAAACTTTTTGTGGGGTGGGGAGCTTTCTGCTCTTTGGGATATTACCACCCCTGAAGCCGAGGCTTATGAAAATATTATAAAAATCAGCAAAGAAGAAACCTTCGTTGATATAGGCGCATACAGAGGCGATACAGTTGAAAAATTTTTAAAGCTTTGTGGCGGTGAGTATAAAAAAATAATCGCAGCTGAGCCTGATTTTAAAACCTTTAATAAGCTTATGAATAATTGCAGCCACCTCAAAAATTTTAAGGCCGAAAATTGCGCGGTTACCGATATTGACGGTGAGGTTTATTTTTCTCATTCCGCAGGGCGCCAATCTGCCTTAGGCGGAATAACCCCTACAAAAAGCCTTACTCTTACCGCGCTTTGCCAAACGGAAGAGCCAACATTTATAAAAATTGATTCTGAAGGCTGCGAGCTTCAGATTTTAAAAGCATCTCCCGAAATTTTAAAAAAATACAAGCCTAAGCTGAATATTGCGGCATATCATAAAATTGAGGATATTTTTAAGCTTCCTGTTCTGATAAATCGGATTAACCCTCAGTATAAAATACATTTGCGCCATCATCCGTATGTTCCTGCGTGGGATACAATTTTTTACTGCGTGTGAGAGTTTTTTTCAGACAAAAAAATATATTTTGCAACAATTTAAAAAAAATATTGACTTTTTCTTTAATTGTATATATATTTAAAGTGCAAATTAAAATGTCACGGGTTCATACATTCGGCACCACGGACAAATCACCAATTTGAAGAATTTTTATTTTATTCTTTGGGTGGGTGGTTTTTTCTTTTAGAAAAATGTTCAATCTTAATTTGCGGAAAGGGGTTGCATAATTGTCCAACAACATTATTGATCTCAAAAATATTTCCGTTTCCTTTGACGGTGAAAAAATAATAGAAAATATGAATCTGTATATTCGCGACAAGGAGTTTATAACCTTTTTAGGTCCATCCGGTTGCGGTAAAACAACTACGCTCAGAATCATTGCGGGTTTTCAGGAGCCTGATTCGGGCGATGTTGTGTTTGACGGAAAAGTAATAAATGGTGTTCCGCCCTATAAAAGGCAGTTGAACACCATTTTTCAGCGCTATGCTTTGTTTCCTCATCTTAATGTTTATGAAAACATTGCCTTTGGCTTAAGGCTTAAAAAAATGCCTGAAGCCGACATTAAAGCTGCGGTAACCGAAATGCTTGAATTAGTTAACCTTAAGGGCTTTGAAAGAAGAAATATAGCCTCTCTTTCCGGTGGCCAGCAGCAACGCGTTGCTATTGCAAGAGCGTTGGTTGTTAAACCCAGAGTGCTTCTTTTGGATGAACCGCTGGGGGCTCTTGACCTTAAGCTGCGCAAGGATATGCAGGTTGAGCTTAAAAATATTCAAAAGCGCCTTGGTATAACATTTATTTATGTTACTCATGACCAGGAGGAAGCTCTTTCCATGAGCGACACTATTGTTGTTATGGATTCCGGCGTTATTCAGCAAATAGGAACCCCTACCGATATTTATAATGAGCCTAAAAATGCTTTTGTTGCCGATTTCATCGGCGAAAGCAATATTATTGAGGGCGTTATGCGTGCGGATTTCTGGGTTGAAATGGCAGGGCATAAATTCAAATGCCTTGATAAAGGCTTTGGCGTTGATGAAGATGTTGATGTTGTTGTTCGCCCTGAGGATGTTGAAGTTGTTCCCATTGATAAGGCAATGATTTCAGGCGTTGTAACCTCAACAACCTTTAAAGGCGATTATTACGAAATAATCGTTGAAATAAAAGGCTTTAAATGGATGATTGAATCTAAAAATGAGCAGAAGGTAGGTTCAACCATCGGTCTGGTTATTGAACCCGATTCAATTCATATTATGAAAAAATCAAAGTATTCCGGTCTTTATGGCGACTACAGCTCTTTCAGCGAGGAATTTGATGAGCTTTCGGATGCCACATATGAGGAGGAAGAGAATTAAGCCTGAGAAAGGAGTGCTTTTGATGAATAAAAAAACATCTGTTTTATCGCGTCTTTCAGGCTCTCCCTACATCGTTTGGGCAGTTCTTTTCATAATTGTTCCTCTTTGTATGGTTGCCTACTACGCTTTTACTGATAAAAGCGGCGCGTTTACCTTTGATAATATTTTAAGCATAAGAAATTATATTGACACAATAGTTCTATCTGTTTGGTTAGGGCTTCTGGCAACTGTTATTTGCCTTATAATTGCGTATCCTCTTGCAATGATAATGGCAAATAAGGGGCCTAAAAAGCAAAGCACAATGACTATGCTCATTATGCTTCCTATGTGGATGAATTTTCTTTTAAGAACATATTCCTGGATGACAATTTTAGAGGACAACGGCTTGCTTACAACAGCCCTTAACTCTATAGTTGATTCCATAAACAGCCTTACAAATATGGGGCTTGAGCCGGTTCACCTTATAAACACCCGCGGAGCAGTTGTTGTTGGTATGGTGTATAACTTTTTACCATATATGATTTTACCTATCTACACGGTGATGCTGAAATCTGACCGTTCTCTTGTTGAAGCGGCTCAGGATTTAGGCGGCAACAAGCTTGATGTTTTCAAAAATGTAACGATTCCCTTAAGTGTTCCCGGTGTTGTTTCAGGCTTTACAATGGTTTTTGTACCATCTGTAAGCACCTTCTATATTTCTCAAAAATTAGGCGGCACGGGCACCACCCTTATAGGCGATGTTATTGAAACACAGTTCCAGACTGCAAACAACTTTAATCTGGGTGCATCTCTTTCCTTCGTTTTGATGATACTCATATTTATTTGCCTTGCTGTTATGAACAAGTTTTCTGATGATGACGGAGGTGTTATAATATGAGCAAAAAAACCTCCTTCGGTTCAAAAATTTATACTGCCCTTGTTTTTATATTCCTTTATGCGCCTATTGCCGTGCTTATTCTTTTCAGCTTTAATTCGGGTAAAAGCACATCTGTTTTTGAGGGCTTCTCTCTCTATTGGTATGGAGAGCTGTTCAGAGACAGCGCAACCTTAGAAGCATTTAAAAACTCAATGATTATTGCGGTTGTTTCATCAGTTATTGCCACCGTTATGGGCACAACTGCCGCAACGGCAATTTACGGTTATAAAAACAAGCTTTTCCGCCAAAGCGTAATGACTGTTACAAACATACCTATGATGAATCCCGAGATTGTTACGGGTATTTCAATGATGCTTTTGTTTGTTTTCATCGGCTCGCTTTTCGGAAAAACAGGAACCTTGGGCTTTACCACGTTAATTATAGCCCATGTTACATTTGAGCTCCCTTATGTTATTCTTAATGTTTTGCCAAAGCTCAGGCAAACGGACCCCCATCTTGCCGAGGCGGCGCAGGATTTAGGCTGCACTCCTTTGCAGGCTTTCTTTAAGGTTGTGCTTCCGGCAATTATGCCGGGAATAATCTCCGGTCTTATGATGGCGTTTACTTTATCGGTTGATGATTTTATTATAAGCTACTTTGTCAGCGGCACGAATTCCCAAACCCTGCCCATAAGAATTTTTTCTATGACAAAGCGCAGAGTTACACCGGATATGTATGCTCTTTCAACAATTATCTTCCTTGCTATATTGGTGCTTTTGATTGTTTCAAATATCATAACAGCAAGAGGGGATAAGAAGTTAGCGAAAAAAGGCGGTGCAAAATGATGAAACGCGTTTTTTCAATAATTGTTTGTTTTGTGCTTCTATGCCTTTCGGTTGTTCCTTGCTTTGCCGCTGAAGAAAAGGATTATTCTCACCTTACAGGAACAACTCTTAATGTTTACAACTGGGGTGAATATATTTCTGACGGTTCAGACGGAACATTAAATGTAAACAAGGAATTTGAAAAGCGTTATGGTATAACCGTTAACTATTCAAACTATGAAAGCAACGAAAATATGTACAACAAGCTCCAAAGCGGAGGCGCGAATTATGATGTTATAATCCCTTCTGATTATATGATTGCAAAGCTTCGCGAAGAAAATATGCTTTCAGAGCTTGATTTTTCCAATATTCCTAATTACAAATACATATTGGAAAAATATAAGGGGCTTTATTATGACCCCGATAACAAATACACCGTTCCCTATACTGTGGGTATGGTAGGGCTTATTTATAATACAACTATGGTAGAGGAAGCGCCCGATAGCTGGAGCGCCCTTTGGGATGAACGCTACAAGGGCGAAATTCTTATGTTTAATAATCCCCGAGATGCCTTCGGAATTGCTCAATGCTATTTAGGCCAAAGCATCAACACGGAAGCTATTGAGGATTGGAACGAAGCTATAGCTGCCCTGAAAGAGCAAAATCACCTTGTTTCATCTTATGTTATGGATGAGGTGTTCAATAAAATGGAAAATGGTGAAGCGGCGCTTGCGCCTTACTACGCAGGGGATTTTTTGACAATGTATGATGTTAACCCTGACCTTGCGTTTGTTTATCCTAAGGAGGGCGTAAACTTCTTTGTTGATGCAATGTGTATTCCAAAAAACGCTCAAAACAAAGAGGCGGCAGAGCTTTATATAAACTTTATGCTTGAAGAGGATATAGCTGTTGCAAATGCCAACTATATTTGCTATGCAACGCCCCATAGCCTTGTGCTTGAATCTGAGGATTACGATTTAAAGGGCGAGCCTGTTCTTTATCCTGATGAAAAAAGCACACCTAAAACGGAAATGTTTGAAAATCTTGATTACGAAACCCAAAACTATATGAATATGCTTTGGAATGAGCTTAAAATAGAAGGTAATACAAATATAGATGCCTATATAGGTCTTTCCGTAACCTTTATTTTGGTTATAGTGTATATGGTGTTCAGATTTTTGAAGAAAAAGAAAAGAGAAGCAATGTATTAAAAGATGCCGTAACGGATGAAATTTTCCGTTACGGCAGTTTTCATAGCCCGATTTTTGTGAAGAAATCCTTGCAGGCTTCGCCATACGGGCGATTGAATCTTCCTAATTCATAGGGAGAATCCCCGGGCTTTAAGCTGTTGACGCTTTCGCGACAAGTAAGGGTTATTTTAAAGCCTGCGTTTTTTGCCATAGTAAGTAGCAAATCGTTTCTTATTCCGTAGGGATAAGCAAGGATTTCAGGGTGCTTTCCTGTAAGCTTGTAAAAAAGGTTATTGAAATTATTAAAATCTTCTGTAATAGCTTTTTTATATTGAGCTTCATTTTCGCCCTGCATTTTCCCCATTCCCCGCCTTGTGCTTAATGAATGCAGGTTATAAGTATGGCAGCCCAGCTCAACAAGCGGATTTTCAGCAAGCTCTGTAATATCGGCTTCGTTAAGGTAGGCATAGCGGTCGTCGGTTTCACCATTTTCGGTGTAAAGGGCAACAAGAGAGCCTATTATATTTATGTTAGCAGGGTAGTTATATTCCTCCAAAAGAGGAACAACCTTTGTTAAAAAGCTTTTTTCACCATCATCAAAGGTGAGCACAACCGGCTTATCGGGTAAGGGTGAACCGTTTTTCAAAAAGTCCTCTACCTGCTTTAATGATACCGGAGTTATATTATTTTCTTTTAAATACTGAAAATCCTCCCGTAAAAGTGAAAAGGGGATAACGTAATCTCCCCATATAGCCTTGTTTTCGCTTATTTGGTGGTACATAATTATAGGAAGATTAACAGAATTTCCCGATAACACGCAAACAGGTGCGGCAGTGTTAATTGCAGCGGCAGCAAGCATAATAACTGATAAAATAAAGGCGGTTATTGCCAAATGCTTGTATGTAAAAATTTTAAACATAACATCACCAAAAAAAATATATGAAAAAAATTTCAAAAAAATGCAAACAAATGTTTGCTTTTTTGGAAAAGATGTGATATTATGAATAAGAAGAAGAGAAAATTTGTTCGGAGGTTGATGTTATGGAACCTATCAACGAAACTCAAAAAAAGATATATGAATTTTTAGTAGAGCGCTCTCAGGATGGTGTGCCGCCTTCAGTGAGAGAAATAGGTGCGGCAGTTGGGCTTAAATCTACATCATCGGTTCAGGCAAACCTTGACGCATTGGAAAAAGCAGGGTATATTATGAGAGACCCTCTTTTAAAGCGCTCAATCCGTATTCTCGGCCAGGCAGAAAATATAACTCATGTTCCCCTGTTGGGAACAGTTACAGCAGGTATGCCTATACTTGCCGTTGAGCAAATTGAGGGTTATATTCCCTACACAGGCAGAGTTTCTCGCGATAAGCCGCTGTTTGCTTTGAAGGTGCGCGGCGAAAGTATGCTTTGGGCAGGCATCTTAAACGGAGATATAGTCATTGCCGAAAAAACACCCTACGCTTCAAACGGGGAGATTGTTGTTGCAATGATTGAAGATGAAGCAACCGTTAAGCGCTTTTATAAAGAAAACGGTCATTTTCGCCTTCAGCCCGAAAACGATGAATTTGAACCTATCATTACCGATGAGGTTATCATTCTCGGCAAGGTTGTTGCGCTTATTCGCTATTATTGATGCAAAAGCCAAAGGGGATGTAAAAAAAGCGCAGACCGCACAAAACTATATAATGCAAGGGACTTTCGCAGGTTTCAAAGCCTGTAAAAGTCCCGATTTTTTATAAACACATAAATAAAGAGAATTATTTGTGTTTTGTTCTACAAACAAACCTCGCCACTCGACGTACCTTTGTACGCCTTCGGGTAACCAAAAACACGGCTAAAGCCTTGTTT
>JAZUOA010000188.1:0-24895 GCA_045604445.1 Acutalibacteraceae bacterium | reverse complement strand
TACAAGTGCATTAAGCTTTTCAACCTTGGGCATTCCCTCAATATGCAAATCATTAAACTCGCAGATGAGTTGTTGCTTGAATTCTTCGAATTTTTCTGCACCGCCGAGGTATTTATACTTCTTCCAATAATCAAGTTTCGGTAACATATCTTTCATATATGCCCGTACCTGCTCGGGTGTAAACTGCTCATTTGCCATATGTCCGACACAGACATCAATTAAATCGTCCATATCGTGATACATATATTCACCGTCAGCGTAACACCATTTGCAATATTCTTCATTGAAAATGCCGTCTTTCTCTTTGCTGATGTTTCCGTCTTCAAGTGGCATACCACAACATTGACAGATAAGCTGTCTTGGAGAGCCTAAAAGTGTATTGATAGATACATCAAATAGTTTTGACAACAGTTTCAAGGTTTCTGTGTTAGGTGTAGTTTCACCATTTTCCCAACGGGACACTGCCTGACGGGTAACAAAAATCTTTTCAGCAAGTTCATCCTGCGATAAACCTTTTTTAGTTCTCAATTCAAGAATAATGTCTTTAGTTTCCATATTGTTATCACCTCAAGAATATTGTAACACCGAATGGTAAAATGAACAAGCAACTCGTTGTTGCATAAAATAAAACAAAAAGCAACAGTTTTCAGGCTGTTGCTTTTTGTTTTAGTTCGTAAATGTAATTTTTTAGGTCAAATAATGTCGGTCTGCTTCTTGACCAAGTGCAACCCAGTCTGTCATAATTTTTTGTGAAATCAGTGGTTTGATTTTTTGCACCTCATCTGAATTTGAAATGAATTCTATTATGAATTCATCTGATAAACCATCATCAACCAGTGTACGATTATTTTTGTGATAAGATTTTCTAATGCGTCGGTCTACGCGCTCCAACATTTTTTTGAATGTTTCTTCAATTTCTAAGACCTTTTTATATGGCGCATTTTCAAATGTTCGTTTAACATATGCAACAAAATTATCAACATATATTTCCATGACTTCATCACATTGATAACTTTTTATTTCACTGAACCCAAAAGTCCATATTACAAATAAGTAGGCAAAAGTTGCTGTTACTAGTTCTAAATTTTCGCAGGAAACTTGTGCATCTTGTGTGATTTTTTGAATAGTTTGCCATTCTTTTATGCCTGCTTCAAATAATTCGGGCGCTACTTTATGTGCGGAAAAAGGCTCTTTGTCCGAGAAACACGCAGGCTGAATATCTGTGTTTTCTGTTCCATAAATATTGAACCATAATTTTGCTATTTCTGATGAATCTTTTGAGTTATATAATGTGTATTCATCAATTGCGTAGCTTACATCGTAATCTTCATCTGTTAGATGTAACACAGAAGTCCTTTCATAAGTAATTTTTTCCACACCGGGAACGGATAAAGCACCGATGTAATCACGAACACCGCATACGCCATCTACAAGAAGTGGTGAATCAACAGTTCCAGCATTAACAGGATTTGGTTTGAAGTGCCACTCATATTTTTTTATGCTTTCAACTGTATTTAAATAAGAATCTACAAAACCTCTATACTGGCGTACTGCAGCAACAGGGTCGGAAACATTTGCTTTTGATGCGGTGATATTAAACATTGCTAATGCAATAATATTTTTTATTTCACCGTCAAGCAAATTACTCTCTGTTTTTTTCTTAGCATATAAATATGTCTTGGCTGTATTTCCCATAGTTGATTGGTAGTATACATACACTGATACATAAATTTTCATCATATCAAATACATCACGATTGCTTAGTAATGTGTTCAGCATAGTACCAACATATATGTATTCAGGCTCACCATTTGGGAAAACCATTCTACCAACTTCGGGATTTATAACGCTGTATGATTTTTTTAATTTTTTATTTAAAGAATTGAAAAATGCCATATAAAATACCTCCCAAAACTTATGGGTAAATTATACCATCGAATTAAGAAACTTGCAACACGAAAGTAACTGTCAATAGTCCTAAAAAACGTACTGAAATCATACTCCGTACACTTTTACTCGTACTCCGTACACCTTTACCCATACTCCGTACACTTTTACCCGTACTCCGTACACTATTACAGCTATGGTTACAGCACCAAAAATAAAAAAAGCACTCATTTTCAGAGTGCTTTTGGGTATAAAAAAGACCGAAACCCCTATATTTCAAGGGATTTCGGTTGTATTACCTAAGTTGTACTTAGGTGGTCGGAGTGAGGTGATTTTCTCCCCGACTTCCCAACGGGAAACGACTTTCAAGGAACATTTACGCCAAAACAAGAGAAGAATGCGAAACACTCCTCGCAGAGCTTATAAAAGAAATGAAAGCCGAAATTCAGGCAGAAAGAGAACGAATAAAACAAGAGCAGACTATGTAAAAATTTTTACTGCATAATACAAAGAAAGGGAGCTGACTGAAAAGTCAGTTCCTTGGTTTTATATAGTCAAATGCATTAAGACTCAATTACGGATTCATACTTGCTTTGGCAAATTACACATAATCTACTGATACACGAAACTGCATCCCAAAGGTGTTTCGCATTATTGAATGCGTATATAACCGATTCAGGTAACGAATACTTTTCTAAATTCAAAAGATATTCTTCTTTTTGGGGTTTGTTGCTCCACACACCTTTTTTCACCACTTCTATTGCCAGTTCTTTAGGCACACTATTTGAAATTAAAGCAGTATATAATTGGTCGCGGGTAACAATAACATCAGCAGAAAGCAATTTTTCTGAAGAAATTTCATTTATAAAAGCTCCTGCATCATAAGCATAAACATTTATGAGTTGTTCAAAATTGCAAGAAACATTTTTCTGTGCAGGGAACAATTCCTGCATTACTGCAGTACACATATCTAAATCAAAGTTTTTTATATTGATTTCGGCACCGCTTATCTTGTCCCAAAAAGTATCGTCCGTCATCCTGATATTGTAAAAAAGATTATCATCAGACTCTATAAAACCAAACCTTTCATCCAGCCTTTTTTGAATTAAGGGGCGAATATCAGCAGAAATGTTTATCTCAAAATCAGGTATATAAAATTTTCTGTGTGATTCCCAAATCAGTTCAGGTGATATAAAAGGCAATTCATTTGGATTAATTGGTGATATCCCCAACAAATAAGAAATAATAGACCCTGCTGAATTCCCCTTTAGAACAATTGCATGCCCCTGTTCTTTAGAGAAATCATACATTTCCTTAAGTACAAGAAAATGAAATGCGGTTTTTGTTTTCTTCATTTGTTCTAATTCGTATTCCAATCGGCTGCTTTCTTCATCGTTTAAAGCACTACGGCAAATGTCAGAAATCTGCTCTTCTGCTTTGGTTAACTCTTCGGGCTCTGGTAAAGAAAAGAACAGTTCTCCTATTGTGCTCTCATTTACAGTAATTATCATGCTAATTCTCCTTATAGTGTGTAAATTCCACCGCTTTTGTTTTTCAAAATGCGGGTTTTGATTTCTCTTTTGTTTTCTTCCTCTACAATTATTAAATCAAAAAACATTTCCAAGCCACCATCTGTGCCGTATTCACATTGAAAATCCTGCAGGTTAAACACCGCTGTCTCCTTATCACATTCCAGAATAACAATAAGTGCCATATCTGTTTTCTTAATGGCGTTGTGTGCCCTGCCAAGCAGCCGGTCAAACTCCGCAGGCTTGTTAACATCATATTTAAGTCTGGTAACAACCACACAATTTTCCATCTCGTGATTATTTTTAGCGTAGCACTTCAAATCTTCAAGCAATTTTGATTTTCTGATCCATATAAATCTGTCATCTGCCTGCAAAAATCCGTTTTCTGCATCAATCAGCATCTCTATAGAATCTTCTCCTCTGCCCTCGCTCCATTTGTTGTAAGCAAGGGCTATCATTTTGTATTTTCTCATAAAAATCCTCCTTTGTTTCATTTTATAGGGGTCTGCTTATATAATCGTTTTTTTCTTTGAAGTTGGTCCACTTTTTTGAAAAAAATTGAAAATTTTTAAAAAATATTACAAAAACGGACCAACTCCCAAAACTGAAACGATTATATATACATCACAGGTATAACTACATTCAATTAATTTGACAGTATTTAAACAAAAATATATAATTTAAAATACAGGAGGGTATAGAGATGTTCAAAAATGTGTTTATTGGTGAAAATGCAAAGAACAAATCAAAAAGAATTTTAATACTCGGTGAGTCACATTACGAAGAAGCCGGTGAAATTGACGGCACAGAAAGTGTTGTAAAATTTCTTGCTGTTGAAGGCAATGACACAGAAAAGAAAACTATGTTTTACAAAAACATAATGAAAACATTCGGTTATGACATTACACCTGAAAACAGAGTTCTTTTTTGGAATAAAGTTTTTTGCGGTAATTATGTTGATAAGCTTTGCGGAAAAGGTGAAAACAACACAGCAAAACATCATATACATCATAATCGCAATGTATATAACAATAAATTATTTGATTTCATCAATGAAAATGAAATTGATATTGTCTTTTGTTTCAGCAGACTAGTGTACAACAATTTACCTAGCTTTGCAAAAAGTGAGAAAGAAATAAAACTAATTACATATCCACAACTTTATTTAAATAAATTCACTTATCAACCTAACTGCAATCATAAATGGTGTGATGTACAACTAAAAAAACAACTCACTGTATATGGACTGAAACATCCATCAGCTTTTTATAATCCCGAAACATATTCCGAAGCCATAAAAAATGAAATTCAGATATAAATATCTATATTAGCGAGCAAAGGAGTTTATTTTATGAAAAACATATTAAAAAAAGAAAATATTATTGTTGCAATCATTATGGTTGTCATCGTTCTTTTCTCGGTTATTTTTATTGGTGTTGAGCCCATAAAAGATTGGTTAAAGGAACCAATAACATGGGATAAACCAGAGTATATCGATATTGCACTTACAAATATAGAAACATATGATGATGGAGTAGGAATCGAATACCTGATAACCAATACATCCGGCATTGAATTTTCTGAATATGACTTTATCACTACAGTTAATGGTGTTAAAATCCCAATACAAAGCTTTAACACCGGGGGTGACCTTAACACTAGCAAAGAAAAAACAGTAATATTAACTACCGACTCTTTTCCACTAATGTCAGAAATACCTATCAATGAAGAAACATACCAGGATTTTCTCAACACACCTTTAT
Source organism: Acutalibacteraceae bacterium (assembly GCA_045604445.1). Classification (GTDB taxonomy): domain Bacteria; phylum Bacillota; class Clostridia; order Oscillospirales; family Acutalibacteraceae; genus DTU089. Next base: position 19,716 of record JAZUOA010000188.1, on the reverse strand, counting down.
ATGAATTAAAATCAGATTTCGAATTTAACACCATCCATCTCAAAGGCAGAGATGAAAATGGGGACAATTTCGAATTCAAAAATAATGGTACAGTAAAAATAATTCTGATAGTTGCTATTTCTGCTGTGTTAGGCTACCTTGGAATTGACAAAGTTAAACAACCATGGTTGCGAATAATCCTTAAAGTTTGCGGTCTGCCCGCCATTTTACTCATATTTGCTATAATGCTTTTCTTTGCTTTTGTGGCCGGTAACAAAGGTAGTGGTGAAAGCTCGGATTCAGTAAACGATGCAAAAGTCAGAAACGCCCAAGCTCGTTACAAAGAAGCCGCCAACCAGAAAAAAGGTGCTGTAGCTTTAGGTAACAAAAGCGGTGCAGCCGCTGCACAGGCAGAAATGGATAAAGCCATGGCAGATATGATAGCCGGCTCTTCAAACAGCACTGCTATGAGACAAGCACAATCCCGTTACAAAAACGCTGCTAATTGCAAAAAAGGAGCTGTAAGTCGCGGAAACAAAGAAAATGCCGCTCACGCTCAAGCCGAGATGGACAAAGCCTTGGCTGATATGTTGAAAAATAAATAGCCTTTTGTTTACATAGTTATGATATAATCATAGTAATATAAATTTTAAAAAGCTTTTCGGAGGTTTTATTATGAAAAAAATTTGGGTATTGTTAGTAAGAACATCTTTACCTGATAAGTGTTATATCCCTACGGATTTGGTAACAACCTTTTCCGCATTTGAATCTTTTGTTGATGCTCGAAATGCTATGAGAGAAACAATTAAAAAATTTGCATTTTCTGAAAACTCTATGTTTGATGGTAAAGGTAGAATAATCCTTTTAGACCAATACATCGATAAAATGAAGGATTACGATCCACAGATTTATGAAGATGCTTTAGAAGAAGCTTTAACCAAGAAAAATTTAACTAAAATTCATAATACGTTATCAACCATTTTCGATGGCGAGAATACAGTATTACAGTTAGATAAAGGTATGTATACTGATGATATTCTTAAGTTCACTTATGATGGTAGTTCGATCAAATCCTGTGGCTGTGGCACATATCGTTCTGATGGCTATGACCCGAATATCGCAACAAATGCTTTTTCAATGGAAGAGGAAAAAGATTATTATATTTACATTGATGATATGCTTGGTGGACAAGGGGAAGACGATGCTTCATCAGAGCTTTACATTGATTTGAAACAGATTGATTTACAGTGAGCATAAGTTATACCAAACCAATAACAAACCAAAAAACAACAGACAGGCTTTTGCCTGTCTGTTATTTTTGGTCGAGATGACGGGATTTGAACCCACAACCTCTACGTCCCGAACGTAGCGCTCTACCAAATTGAGCCACATCTCGTTATTTAATTTTTATTTTCTGTTTGTGGGATGTTATGTGGTCATTTCGTTTTTTTGAAGTGTTTTTCAAAATTTCCGAAATGGTTAAATCCCAAGTGTATCAAGGCTTATGGCGGTTTTTGTTTTTTACTCGAACCGTCTGGACTGCGTTTTCCCGAATGTCGCGCTCGGGAACGTCCCCAAACTGAGCGACACCCTGATAAATTGCAATGTACAAATTCAAAGTGCAAAGTGCATTATACATTATTGTTACAATAAAATCAAGTGTTTTGAATACTTTATTTTTAGTCATTGCGCACACCGCAATTAAAATTGCTGACCGCAGCTCCTGAAACTTGCCGCTTGCAATTTTCAACCTGCCTCTTGATAAAATCTTGCACAGTTTTCCTTTTGAAAATTCGGTAATATATAATAGTATAAATTTATTGCATTATCATATTAAACTGACTATAATATAAATTGAAATAAAATGGGTTGGAATAAGTTAAATTGAAACAAAAAACCGAGTTAATACAATCTCTCTCAAGGGGGCTATTTATTTGAAAATAATTGTTGTTGGTTTAGGCAAGGTTGGCTATACCGTTGCCGAGCAGCTTTCGCAGGAAATGCATGATATAACCGTAATTGACACTGATGAAGAAGTTATCAACGACACTCTTCAGGATATTGATGTGTATTCTGTTATAGGAAATGGTGCCGTAAGCAAAACTCTTATCGAAGCCGGTGCGGATGAATGCGACCTTCTCATTGCGCTTACAGGTAGCGATGAGCTTAATATTCTTAGTTGCTTGCTTGCTAAAAAGCTTGGTGCTAAAAGCACCATTGCCCGAGTACGCAACCCTGAATACAGCGATGATTTAAGAATAATTAAAGATAGCCTTGGTCTTTCAATGGCAATTAACCCCGAGCGCGAGGCTGCAGCAGAAATTCAAAGAATTCTCGAATTCCCCACCGCCCGCAATGTTGATTTCTTCGGCAAAGGTCAGGTTGATTTGCTGAGCTTTGTTGCTAATAAAAATTGCAACCTCTGCGGTAAAGCAATAAAAAATTCATTTTCCAAAATCAAAACGACCGCCCTTGTCTGCGCCGTTGAGCGCGGCAATGATGTTTTCATTCCAACCGGTGATTTTGTTATTGAAGAAAATGATACTGTTGCCGTTCTCACTCCTAACAAGGCTGCGCCTGAATTTTTCAAGCAAATCGGTTTTTATGTTAACCATATAAACAATATTATGATTATAGGCGGTGGCAAAATTGCTCTTTACCTTGCAAAAATGCTTTCCAACCTTAAAATAACAACAACAATTATCGAAAAAGATAAAGAAACCGCCCTTAATCTCAGCTACGCCCTTCCTGATATAAATATTGTTCATGGCGACGGAACTAATCGTTCTCTCCTCTTGGAAGAGGGGCTTCAGGAGGCTGATGCTTTTTGCTGCTTAACAGGAATCGACGAAGAAAACATTGTTCTTTCTCTTTTTGCTAAGAGCGTTTCTCCTGAAATAAAAACTATCACAAAGGTTAACCACACTCTTTTCAGAGAGGTTATTAAAACATTGGATATTGATAGCGTTGTTTATCCTAAATTCACAACTGCCAATATCATTTTAAGGCATGTTCGCTCAAGGGCTGCCCGAAAGGGTGACCATGTTAAAAAGCTTACAAGAATCATCAATAATAAGGTTGAAGCATTGGAATTCAATGTAACTGCCGACAGCAAGCTTTTAAATAAACAAATTCAAGAGCTCAACTTAAGAAAAAATATTCTTTTAGGCTCTATAACAAGGGGTAATGAGGTTATTATCCCAAGCGGTTCAGATATTTTAAAAGAGGGGGATTCTGTTGTTATTGTAACATCAACAGAGCGCCTCTCATCCCTTGATGATATTTTGGCATAGGTGTTAAAATGAACAGACGAATGATAGCATATATATTAGGCTTACTTATTTTATGCGAAGCGGCTCTTATGCTCTTACCGCTGGCAGTTGCGCTTATCTACGGCGAAGCAGTAGTAACAAGCTTTGTTTATTCAATTATCTTGCTTGTTGTTATGGGGCTTGTGCTTGTTCGCTTTAAGCCTAAAGATAAAACAATTTATTCCAGAGACGGGCTTGTTGTTGTTTCTGTTGGTTGGATTTTTTTAAGCCTTTTCGGTGCTCTGCCCTTTTTTATAAGCGGAGAAATCCCCAATTATTTAGATGCAGTTTTTGAAGCCGTTTCAGGCTTTACAACTACCGGCGCAAGCATACTTTCCAATGTTGAAGCCCTTTCAAAATCAATGCTTTTCTGGCGTAGCTTTACCCATTGGATTGGCGGTATGGGAGTTCTTGTTTTTGTTATGGCGGTGCTTCCTCTTGCCGGCGGTGGCGGTGATATCCACCTTATGCGCGCAGAAAGCCCGGGGCCTGTTGTAGGTAAGCTTGTTCCGCGTTCCAATAAAACCGCCCGCATACTTTACGCAATATATTTTGCAATGACGATTATAGAAATTATAATCCTCATCGTTGGCGGTATGCCTGTTTTTGACAGCATCACTATTTCTTTCGGCACTGCCGGAACAGGCGGTTTTGCCCCCTTAAACTCAAGCCTTGCAAATTATAACACCTTCTGCCAGGCAACAGTAACCGTGTTTATGGCCCTTTTCGGTGTTAACTTTAATATCTACTTTTTGCTTCTTTGCAGAAGGTTTAGGGATGCTTTCAAATCTTCTGAACTGCGCGCATATTTCGCCATTATGGCAGGCGCAATTGCTATTGTAACAATAAACATCCGCGATTATTTCGACACTATCTTCGAAGCGCTCCACCATGCTTCCTTCCAGATAAGCTCTGTTATGACTACCACAGGCTATGCCACCACGGATTTTGATAAATGGCCGGAGCTTAGCCGAATGGTTATGCTTGTTGTTATGTGCATTGGTGCCTCAGCCGGTAGCACCGGCGGTGGCTTCAAGGTTTCAAGGCTTATTCTTCTTTGCAAATATGCAAAAAAAGAGCTTCACGCCCTTTCCCACCCCCGAAGCGTTAAGGTTATAACCTTTGACGGCAACAGGGTAAGCGATGAAACAATGCGCAACACCCTCGCCTATCTTATAATTTATGTTTTCATTTTCTGCGTATCGCTTCTGATTGTTTCATTTGATAAAATGGATATAGTTTCTAATATTTCCGGCGTTGTTGCAACCCTTAACAATATCGGTCCCGGTCTTTCAAGGGTTGGCCCAACAGGAAATTTCGGTGATTACAGTATGATTTCAAAATTTGTTTTCATATTAGATATGCTTATAGGCAGGCTTGAAATTTACCCTATGATTTATTTGCTTATCCCTTCATCAAGAAAAAAGCATTTTATAAAATAAACTAATTTATTGAAAGGTTTTGAGAAAATGAGAGAAATTAAAGTAATCAACAGCGGCTGGCTTTTCAGCGATTCCGCAACAACTGCACCTCAGAGTATGCCATCCGATTGGCAAAGCCTTGATTTGCCTCATACCTGGAATGGTACCGATGGTCAGGATGGCGGTAATGATTACAAACGCCAGAAATGCTTTTACTGCAAAGAAATCCTGAAATCAGAGCTCAACGGCGAAGAAAGCTACATAGAGTTTGATGCCGTTAACTCCTCAGCAGAGGTTTTCTGGAACGGTAAATCCTTAACCGTTCACCATGGCGGTTATTCCCGTTTCAGAGTTAAAGCTCCTGCTGAAGATATCAAAGAATCAAATATTCTTGCAGTTTCGGCAGATAACTCACCTAACGAAACAGTTTACCCTCAGGTTGCCGACTTCACCTTTTACGGTGGCATATACCGCTCTGTTAAGCTTATAAATGTTAACTCTTCTCACTTCGATTTGGAATACTACGGTGCTCCCGGTGTTACCGTTACCCCCGTTGTAAAGGGCAAAAATGCCGATGTTACAATTGAAGCTTATGTAACAAACCCCGATGGCGTAAGCGTTGAATACAAAATTTCTGACGGCAGCTCTGTTATCAGCACTGCCCAAGCAACCGCAAACAACTCAAAAGCAACAATCACTATAGAAAATGCTCACCTCTGGCACGGCAGAAAGGATCCCTTCCTTTACTCTTTAGAAGCAAATCTTATTAAAGACGGTGAAATTATCGATTCAATTTCAACCCGTTTCGGTTGCCGTACCTTCAGCGTTGACCCCGAAAAGGGCTTCATTCTCAACGGCGAAGAATATGCGCTTCGCGGTGTAAGCCGCCACCAGGATTATCCCGAAAAAGGTAACGCTCTCTCCTTGGAAGACCACAAACGCGATATTGAGCTTATCTGCCAGGTAGGTGCTACAACAATCCGCCTTGCCCATTATCAGCATGCGCAGGAATTCTATGACCTTTGCGATGAAAAAGGTCTTGTAATCTGGGCAGAAATCCCATATATTTCCCGCCATATGGAAGGCGGCTATGATAACACCATAAGCCAGATGAAAGAGCTTGTAGCCCAAAACTATAACCACGCCTCCATTTGCTTCTGGGGACTTTCAAACGAAATCACTATCGCAGGCGCAGATGACCCCCATCTTATTAAAAACCACAAGGACCTTAACGACCTTGTTCATAAAATGGATTCTACCCGCCTTACAACTATCGCTACCGTAACAATGTGCTCAATGGATAACGAATATGTTCATATAAGCGATGTGCTTTCCTACAACCATTATTTCGGTTGGTACGGCGGTTCAACAGAAATGAACGGAAAATGGTTTGATGATTTCCATAAAAAGTACCCCAAAAAGCCTATTGGTTTAAGCGAATATGGTTGCGAAGCTCTTAATTGGCACACCTCTAACCCCACCCAAGGCGATTACACCGAAGAATACCAGGCATATTACCATGAAGAGCTTATCAAGCAAATTGCCGAACGCCCTTACATCTGGGCAACTCATGTTTGGAATATGTTTGATTTTGCCGCTGATGCTCGCGCAGAGGGTGGCGAAAACGGTATGAACCATAAGGGTCTTGTAACATTTGACCGCCAATATAAAAAGGATGCCTTTTATGCTTATAAAGCCTGGCTCAATCCCGAACCTATGGTTCACATCTGCGGCAAACGTTATGTTGACAGGGTTGAGGATATAACAAAGGTTACCGTTTATTCAAACTGCGATGAGGTTGAGCTTTTCAGAAACGGCGAAAGCGTTGGTAAGCAGAAAAAAGGTAATTTACCCTTCTTCTATTTTGATGTTAAAAACGAGGGCACATCAACCCTTGAGGTTAAAGCAGGTAGCCTTTCCGATACTGCAACAATCAACAAGGTTGACTCACCCAACGAGGATTACATAATGAAGGAGGAAAACCAGGTTATTAACTGGTTTGAAATCAACACCCCCGTTGGCTACTATTCAATCAACGATACCATCGGCGACATTATGAAAACCCTAAAGGGCAAAATTGCCTGCTTTAAAATCCTTATGCTTTTCAAGAATGTTATGTCTCAGGGCACAAAGGACGGCAAAGCCGAGGTTATGGGCTTCAGCTTCGGAAAAATCAACAAGAATATGATTGAGTCTATGTACGGTATGGTAAAAGGCTTTACTATAAAACGAACATTCTCAATGACCGGCAACAAGTTTACAAAAGAGCAAATTCTTGAGGTTAATGCAATGCTCAATAAAATCAAGAAAAAATAAAAAACTATATTAACTACCACCTGCGGTGTTTACAAGAATGGAGGATTATTATGAAAAAAACTACCAGCTTACTTTTATGTGTCATATTGATTTTGGGTATGACCTTCAGCACAATGCCTGTAGCATCCGCTGCTACAACCGGCGCAAAGCCTTTCGTTTATTATCTTAACAACAATGGTAAGGAATATAGCGTATGCATAGGTGATTCTTCCGAAGATGTTGAATTCCCAAGCACCTATAATGGTTTACCCGTAACCACCATAAAATCCGGTTCAAAGGGTGCCTCTAAGATTAAAACAATTTATATACCGGATAGTATTACTACTATCAATGATTATGCTTTTGAAAATTTTAAAGCACTTGAAAAGGTAAGCGGTGCTAAAGGTCTTAAAAAAATCGGCTTTGCCGCTTTTAGAGGATGCAAAAAACTCACTACCGTTGAATTAGGCTCCAAGATTGCTTCTATTGGTAGGTATGCTTTTGAATCAACATCTATAAATGGGGAATCCGGTTATCCAAACTTATTTATAATTGGCAATTATCTTATCAAAGGTTCTGCCGCGGAAGATGAAGGTACAATTATTATTCCCGAAGGTATAATTACTATTGCCGACTATGCTCTTGAAAACGCATTTCAGCGAAGTGATATGGTACAAGGTTCCAAAACCGTTATTTTACCCAAGTCACTCAGATGCATAGGTGATTTTGCATTTTTCGAAACCTGGGGTATGACTGATATTCAGCTCCCCGCTAAATTACTTTCAATCGGTAAATCCGCATTTTCCTTTAACTCCGGATTGAAAAACGTTAATATTCCTGCAAGTGTTAAATCTATTGGTATTGGTGCCTTCAGCGATTGTGGCAACATCAATGTTACAATTGATTCCGATAGTAAGTATTTTAAAATTGTTGATAAAGTTTTATTAAGAAAAGACGGTAAGGTTATTTATGACCACTATGGTAAAATGGGCTATTCCTACAAAGTGCCTGAGGGTGTTGAAAAAATTGCCGCTAACGCATTTTATCAATCTGATTTAACAGGTGTCACAATTTCCTCTACTGTTAAAACTATTGGTGAAGGTGCATTTAAAGAAAGCAAAAATCTCAAAGCAGTTGTTTTAGGTAAAAGTGTTTCTAACGTGGGACAGGGTGCCTTCCAGGATTGCACAAAGCTCAGTACGCTTACAGTGCAAAAGGGCTGCGCAACTATCGGTAACCGTATGTTTTCAGGCTGCACTGCTCTTAAGAGCGTTGCTTTGCCTGCAGGTGTTAAAACCATCGAGCATTTTGCATTTTACGGTTGCACTAACCTATCAAAGCTTTCTTTACCATCGACCATAACCAATATAGGAAGCAATGCATTTTCTGATACATATTATGTAAAAAATGCAAAATATACAAGCGGCATCCTTTACTGCGGAACTAATATAATAGCAACGAAGGCTGCAGCTCTTGGCTCAACCGTTACAATTAAAAACGGCACAACATGTATCGCAGGTTACACCTTTGGTGGTCTCACTGTTTCAGGAACAACTATTTCTAAAAACACAAAAGTAAAGAATTTTGTTTTTCCTGAAAGCCTTAGATACATAGGCATGTATGCTTTCAGCGAGTTTGATTCGCTTGCTTCACTTACAATTCCCGCAGGTGTTAAAAGCATTGGTGAAGGTTCATTCCGCGACTGCAAAAGCCTTAAAAAAATCATCATAAAAGGCGGTACAACCTCAATTGGTAAAACAGCATTCACTTATTCAAACTCATCGATGCCTGATGATATAACTATATATGCATTAAAGGGCAGTAAAGCTCATACCTACGCTGCCAAAAATGATTTCAAATTCAAATCAACAGGTATTTATCTTGCAACTCCTGTGCTTACTGCTACAAAAAATGTAAGCAATGGTCTTAACATTAAATGGAACGCCGTTAAATATGCCGCCGGTTACAGAGTTTATCGCAAAGCTCCCGGTGAAACCTCCTGGACTCGTTTGGGTGATGTAAAGGGCTTATCTTTTACTGATAAAAAAGTAACCAACGGAAAAAAATACACTTACACTGTAAAAGCTTTCAACGGCAAAACATTCAGCTCCCATAACAAAACAGGTATTTCACAGAAATTTATAGCTACACCTAAATTAACAAAAATATTAAACGGCTCCAAGGGAATACAAATCAATTGGAGTAAAGTCAGTGGTGTGGATGGCTATATCGTTTATAAGAAGACATCTGAGGGTTGGGCAAGAATTGCCGTGATAAGCGGTGTTAATACTGTAAGCTACGTTGATAAAAATGTAACAGCAGGCTCAACATACACCTACACCGTTAAAGCTTATGCCGGTTCCCTTTTCTCCGGTTACAATACAACGGGTATTTCAATCAAAAGATTGTTGGCGCCCCAATTACTCAGCGCAACCTCAGGTAAAACCGGTGTTACACTAAAATGGGGTAAGGTTACGGGTGCCGGAGGATACTGTGTTTACAGAAAAACCGGCTCAGGCGCATGGGAAAAATTAGCAACCGTAACAGGCGGCACAAAGGTTACTTATCTTGATAAAACTGCTAAAAAAGGTGTTACATATTCTTATACAGTAAAAGCAATCAGCGGAAAATACAAAAGCTCCCACAACTCAAAGGGACTTACTGTAAAAGACAAGTATTAAGAAATCCCGCCAATTAAAAAAACTAAAGAAGATGTTCATAAAAAGTGAAAGCCGGAAATCTGATACCTTAATTCATCAACTTTGATGATAGCTTTATTAAAACCCGTCGAGGCACCCTCCGAAAGGAAGGTGCCTCATATATTTCTTCCCGGTTATTATCCGGACTTCATTCAAATGGTATTGCCTTTGAATTCTAATTTTTAAAATTACCGAGCTCAACAAATTCCGAAAACTACCCGGCAGACATTTTCAACCTGTAGCTTTTTCTTCTTGCAATATCCTACTGTTATCGGTATAATATAACAAGCAAAAAATTGGATGTGATAATTTTGGCTCAAACTCTTGCAACAATAATGGCTGTTTTTGCCGTAATCGGTGCTTTGGATAAAATCCTCGGCAACCGCCTGAAGCTTGGCGATGAATTTGAAAAAGGGATATTAACTCTTGGTCCCCTTTCCCTCTCAATGCTGGGTATGATGACCATTGCGCCTGCCCTTGCAGACTTTATGATTCCCTTAATAACCCCTGTAGCAAATGCCCTGGGCTTTGACCCAAGCGCAGTTGCAGGCATACTTATCGCAAATGATATGGGTGGCGCGGCTCTGGCTGATTCAGTTGCAGCAAATTCTCTTTTAGGCTCTTTCCACGGGCTCTGCGTTGCATCGATGCTGGGTGCTACCGTTTCCTTTACAATCCCCGTTGCTCTAAGGTCTTCAAAAAAAGAAAACCATGATGATATTCTTTTGGGGCTTCTTTGCGGTATAAGCACTATTCCCGTAGGATGCTTTGCTTCGGGGCTTTTAATGGGTATAAAGCCTACAATGGTTTTAATCAACCTTTTACCTGCGATTTTGATTTCTGTTATTATAATAATCGGTCTTTTGAAATTCCCGAAAATAACAATTAAAATATTTTCGGGCTTCGGCAAGGTTATTTCCATTCTTATAACCGCAGGCTTAGCATTAGGAATTTTCCAAACCCTTACAGGAAAAACCGTTCTAAAAAACACCGCGCCCCTTATGGAAAGCGCAGCAACGGTTTTCACTATCTGCATAACCTTAGCAGGAACATTCCCGCTTATTGCAATTGTTTCAAGGCTTCTCAAAAAGCCTCTTTCCGCATTAGGAAAAAGGCTGGGGCTTGACGATGCTTCCGTTGTGGGACTAATTGCAACCCTTGCAAACTCCATCGCCACTATGGAAAGCGCTGACAGAATGAACAGAAAGGGCAGAGTTATGAACCTTGCCTTTGCGGTTTCCGCCGCCTTCGTTTTTGGTGACCACCTTGCTTTCACCCTTTCCTATAACGATGAGCATATTATTCCCGTTATAATCGGTAAGCTTGTAGCAGGTATCTCAGCTCTGGCAGTTTCAGCTATTCTCGTAAAAAAATCAAAAGCTGATAAATGATAAAGGTAATATAAAAAAGCGCAGACCAAACAAAACTACATAAAGTCAGGGACTTTCGCAGGCTCTAAAGCCTTGCGAAAGTCCCGATTTTTTATAAAAACAAAAAAGAGTATTTTTTCGTTGCAAGCCATAATTCAGCGCAAGCCCTTAAAAGCCTCAAAAGCAATTCCTGCATCAAACCCTCCCGGGCTGTTATCAAAATTCTTATTCCCTTGCTCCCATCGCTTGCAGATAACTAAAAGCTTCTCATCCGTAGCATTTATTTTAACATCTGTAAGCTCTTCAACAACGGATATAACCTCTTCCTCATCGCAACAAATCGCCTTTAAAAGCTCATCGTATCTTTCAGGCATAAATTCCTTAGCCCGCTTCAAAAACAAAGGCATAAAAGCGGTGCAGGCTTTACCATGAGGTATATTATATTCTTCAGTCAGAGCGTAGCCTATTGTGTGAGGGAATGCGGCTCCGCAAATATTAAGCTGAAGGCCTGCATAAATTGAACCCAAATAAAGCTTATCCCTTAATTCTTTTTCAGGCAGCAATTTTGTTTTATTAAGGTATTTCAACCCCTCAAAAATCATCGGCAAAGCCATTTTTCCGTAAGCCGAAGCAATATCGCTGCATTTTTTTGAAAACCATCCTTCAACTGAATGGGCAAAGGCATCTAAAGCTGTTGAAACAGTAACTCCATAAGGCATTGAATATGTATATTTCGGGTCAAGGAATGAAACTGCCCCATAGCAATCCGCGCCTGAAATGCTTTTTTTAGTCATATTTTTATCATTAGTTAAAACAGACACGCCTGTAACCTCACTGCCTGTTCCGCTTGTTGTTCCTATAAGCGCCAAAGGCAAAGCCTTTGCAGGTGTTTTTCTGTTATAAAGCCCATCTATATCGAAATCAGGGTTTTCAGCGCAAATTGCTACCGCCTTTGAAGCATCAAGGGGCGAACCGCCGCCTATACCGATTATAAAATCCGCACCAAATTCCCTTGCAACTTTGCCCCCCTCTATTACGGTTGAACAAAGCGGATTTTCCGTAATCTTATTAAAAACCTTGTATTTAACCCCTTCTTTTGCCAATGCAGCTTTAGCATCTGCCAGAGCTCCGCTTTTTTCAGCGCTGCTTCCCCCTGTAACAATAAGGCATTTTTTACCAAGGGAGCTGAATATATATGCATTGTTTACAACGCAATCCTCTCCTGAAATAAGCCGCGCAGGCATATAAATGTTAAAATCCATAAAAACACCTCACCATTTTTATACAACATTATACCATATTATATAACAAATTCCAATTGAAAAAACAAGTCGAATGATGTATAATTGTTAAGATAAATATTTAAGTTGGAGGAATGTTTTTTGAAAAACAACGGTAAGCAAAAATTCATAAAAGCAACCGATGTTTTTGTTATTTTTTTAACACTTCTCACAATTTTCCTTTTATCATTTTTCAATGTTAAAAATTCTTCTCAGAAGCTGATTGCTACTGTAACCGTAAACGGTGAAGAGGTCAAAAAGTTTGTTTTAACCGAAGCAGAAAATGAGATTTTCTCTTTAGAAACCTCTCCAAGGGTTACCTTGGAAATTAAAGATAATAAAATCCGTTTTATAAATTCCTGTTGCCCTGACGGCACTTGTGAAAAAAGCGGTTTCCTTGAAAAATCCGGTGACACTGCTGCCTGCCTGCCTGCTAAAACGGTTGTAACTGTTTCAGGTGCAAAATCAAATATTGATGCTGTGGTGGGGTGAGATTTTGAAAAGTAAAAAAAACCTGAAGATTGCCTTGCTTGCTTTATTTTGCGCCTCAGCAATGGCTATATCCTACCTTGAATCTTTAATCCCTCCGATAATAGCGGTGCCCGGTGTAAAACCCGGTTTTTCAAATATCGCAACTATGTTCTGCGTCAGCTCTCTCGGAGCTGTCAGTGGCTTGGCGGTAACGCTTTTTAAAGCGTTCTTCGCCCTCCTTACCCGCGGGCTCACAGCTTTTATTATGAGCCTTAGCGGCGGGCTTCTAAGCCTTCTGATGATGATTATTCTTTTAAGGCTTTTAAAAAACAAATTCGGTTATATCGGTATCGGCGTGCTTTGCGCATTGAGCCATAATCTTGGTCAGCTTACCGCCGCCGTTGTAATATTGGGAGAAGCTGTTTTAGGCATTGCGCCCCTGCTTCTTTCAGGCGCTCTTCTTTCAGGCATCGTAACAGGCACGGTTTTCGCCTACACTCTGCCTGTTTTAGAAAAGCGAATCAAATCAATAAATAATACTTCTATAAAGGGGTAGATAATAAAATGTTAAAACATATTGCAGGCGTGCTTTCACCTGCCGCTCGCGGACGCGGTGGCGTTAAGGTTGAGCACCGCAAAAACACTCAGGATTGCAAAATAGTAAGGATGCCGATACCCAAAAAGGTTGTTCTTCCTATGCAGCAGCATATCGGTGCACCTTGCGCTCCTACCGTTAAGGTTGGCGATGAGGTTAAGGTTGGTCAGGTAATCGGTAACTCCGATAAATTCATTTCCGCACCCATTCACGCATCTGTTTCAGGAACTGTTACCGCAATTTCCGACACAGTTCTGGCAAACGGCAAGCTTGCCCCTGCGGTTACAATTGAATCCGACGGAAAAATGGAATTATTCGAAGAGCTTACCCCTCCGATTATTAAATCCACCGAGGATTTCAGAAAAGCAATTCACGATTCAGGCCTTGTAGGCTTGGGCGGTGCGGGCTTCCCCAGCCACGTTAAATTTGCTCTTGACCCATCTAAGCCTATCGACACAATTGTTGTTAATGCCGCTGAATGCGAGCCTTATATTACTGTTGACTATCGCGAATGTATAGACAACACTCTTTATATCATAAAAAGCCTTATGATTATAAAGGAATATATGAAAATCCCCCACGCAGTTATTGCCGTTGAGGATAACAAGCCTAAAGCCATTGAGCTTTTGCAAAAAGCAGCCGATGAAATAGGCGATGGCTCAATCAAGGTTATGGCGCTTAAATCCCGTTACCCGCAAGGCGCGGAAAAAATGATTGTTTATTCCGCAACAGGAAGAAAAATCCCATTCGGTAAGCTCCCTGCAGATATCGGTTGCATTGTAATGAATGTTACAAGCACCGCTTTTATAGGAAAATATCTTGAAACCGGTAAGCCTCTTGTCAGCCGTTCTCTTACTGTTGACGGCTCCGCAATTATCAAGCCTCAGAATGTAAGAGTTCCTATAGGCACAAATATCAATGAGCTTATTGATTTCTGCGGCGGATTTAAAGGTAATGTGGAAAAAGTTATAGCAGGCGGACCTATGATGGGCACCTCCCTTGTAAACACAAACGTTCCCATTCTTAAAAGCTATAATGCAGTTTTGGCTTTCACTAAGGATTCTTTGGGTGAAAAAGAAGATAACGATTGCATCCGCTGCGGAAGATGCTCTCAGGTTTGCCCAATGGGTCTTATGCCAACAAATATTATGCGTTCTGTTAAAGCCAGAGATATTGATGGTCTCAAAGAAAGCTCCGTTATCGCTTGTATGCAATGCGGCAGCTGCGCTTATGCTTGCCCCGCAGGCAGACCATTGGTTCAATATCTTGTTCTTGCTAAAGATATGCTCAGAGAGGATGGTGCTAAAAAATGAGCGAAAATGCCCTTATAGTTAAAATTAAACCCACTGTTACCGCATCACCCCATATGAAATCCCACGAAACCTCAAAGGGAATGATGAGAGATGTTATAATTGCTCTTATTCCTGCGCTCTGCGCTTCAATCTGGCTTTTCGGGCCTCGCGCGCTTGTGGTTAATGCTGTAAGCGTTATTTCCTGCGTTTTATTTGAATATTTATCACGCAAGGCTATGAAGCGAAAAAACACAATTCAAGACCTTAGCGCAGTTGTAACAGGTCTTCTCCTTGCTTTCAACTTACCCTCAACGCTTCCTATCTGGATGATTCCCATAGGCGCTTTTGTTGCAATAGTTGTTGTTAAGCAATTTTTCGGAGGCATTGGTCAAAACTTTGTTAACCCTGCTCTTATGGGCAGAATCGTTCTTATGGTTTCTTTTGCAGGGCCAATGTCCAATTGGGTTGAAACCTACAATTGGCATGAAACCGTTGATGCAGTTACAACTGCAACCCCTCTCTATATTATCCAGAACGGCGGTAGCGAATTACCCTCGTATATTGATATGCTTATAGGTCAAAGAGCAGGCTGCCTTGGCGAAACCTGTGCCATTGCTCTTATTGCAGGCGGTATTTATCTTCTTGCCCTCAGGGTAATTTCCCCAACAATTCCCCTTTCCTTTATTCTCACAGTAGGCATTTTTATGGCTATTGCAGGTAAGGGTGACCTTAATTATATCTATTATAATCTTCTTGGCGGCGGTCTTCTTATTGGTGCAATCTTTATGGCAACCGACTATGCAACCTGTCCCCTTACCTTCAAAGGAAAAATCATTTATGGTATTGGCTGCGGCTTAGTTTGCTCGGTAATCCGCCAATTCGGTAGCTATAACGAAGGCGTTTCATTTGCTATTATTCTTATGAATCTCCTTGTTCCCCATATTGATAATTTAACAAAGCTTAAGCCCTTCGGCTATATTAAAGAAAAAAAGCAGAAGGAGGCTAAAGCAGAATGAAAAACAAAAATTTTAAAGATATTGCTTTACCTGCGATTATGCTTTTTATTATCGCAACAGTTTGCACAGCTCTCCTTGCAGGCACCAACCTTTTAACTAAGGATAGAATTGCTCAGCTTGCAGTTGAAGCCGCAAATGAAGCTAAATCTGCTGTTTTAGATGCAACTGGCTTTTCAGATACAAAATCAGTAACCGTTGACGGCACTGAGTATATCTACTATGAAGCCTTCGACGAAAACAACGATGTTACAGGCTATGTTTTTGATATAACGGTTAAAAGCTATGGCGGTGACCTCTCTTGTATGGTAGGCATTTCTTCAGCAGATGAAAAGGTAACGGGGGTTGAAATCACCTCTATAAACGACACTCCCGGACTCGGTATGAAGGCCACAGGCGAGGATTTCCTCAATCAATTCACCGGCAAAGCCAACGGAATTAAGGTAAATAAAAATTCTTCATCTGAAACAGAAATTCAAGCAATTACCGGTGCTACAATCACTTCTCAAGCAGTAACTGATGCCGTTAACCTGGCATTCACTGTATTATCAACAATAAAGGCAGGTGTATAAAATGGCTAAAAATGAAAAATGCTCGCTCCGCAAGGAGTTTACAAAGGGTCTTTTAAAAGAAAACCCTGTTTTAAGGCTTGTTTTAGGCACTTGTCCTACTCTTGCAACCTCAACCTCTATGGTTAATGCAATAGGTATGGGTATTGCCGCAACGCTTGTTCTCATTTGCTCAAATGTAGCCATTTCTGCATTAAGAAAGGTTATTCCTGACAAAGTAAGAATACCTGCATATATCGTTATAATAGCTTCATTCGTTACAATTGTGCAAATGATGGTCAAAGCCTTTGTTCCTGCTCTCGATGAGGCATTAGGCGTATTTTTACCCCTTATAGTTGTTAACTGCATTATCTTAGGAAGAGCAGAAGCCTTCGCTAATAAAAACCCTGTTATTGCTTCGGCAGTTGATGGTTTGGGAATGGGTATTGGCTTTACCGCCGCCCTTTTCTGCATGGCTCTTGTAAGAGAATTTTTAGGAAACGGAACTCTTTTCGCAGATGCTCAGAACCTTTTAGGTGTTTTCGGCGACAATGTTCTCGGTGGTTTCAATGGTGTAACAATTCTTGAAACTCCTATGACTCTGTTCATTCTTCCTGCAGGTGGATTCTTTGTTTTTGGTATACTTATCGCCCTTTCCAATAAAATAAGCGATAAGAAAAAATTGCCCAAAGCAGAGCTTCACGGCTGCGAAAGCTGCCCCCTTGCTTCTACCTGCTCAAAAGTAGTTTCATCAAGGGAGGATAAAATGATATGAATGCAACTCAGCTTTTCTCGGTGCTTCTCACCGCTATCCTCACAGAAAACTTCGTTCTTTGTAAATTCCTGGGTATATGCCCTTTCTTAGGCGTTTCCAAAAAGGTTAACACTGCTTTGGGTATGAGCGTTGCAGTTATATTTGTTATGCTTATTTCAACTGCAGTTACCTACCCTATCAACAATTTGCTCATAAAGCACGATTTAGCATATTTACAAACAATCGTGTTTATTCTTATAATAGCCGCCCTGGTTCAGCTTGTTGAAATTGTTCTGAAGAAATATATCAAATCTCTTTACAATGCATTAGGTATTTACCTTCCACTTATCACAACAAACTGCGCTGTTTTAGGTGTTGTTCTTCTCAACTTTGATAACGGCTATTCTTTCGCAACTTCAATGGTAAACTCTTTAGGCGCAGGTATCGGCTTTATGGTTGCTATGCTTATTTTTGCAGGCGTGCGTTCAAGGCTTGAAACTGCCGATATCCCTGAATTTTTAAAAGGTCTGCCATCAACACTTATTGCCGCTTCATTAACATCTGTTTCCTTCTTAGGCTTCTCAGGTGTTGTTGACGGAATATTCGGTTAAGGAGGTTTTTACTGATGAATGAAATTTTATTCCCCATCCTCCTTGTTGCAGGTATAGGCCTTATATTAGGCTTGGGGCTTGCAATCGCCTCTAAAGTAATGGCTGTGCCTGTTGATGAAAAAGCAGAAGCCATAACCGAGGTTCTTCCGGGTGCTAACTGCGGTGCCTGCGGTTTTTCAGGTTGCGCAGGCTATGCAGCAGCCCTCTCATCGGGAAAAGAAACCCAAACTAACCTTTGTGCTCCCGGAGGAAATCCTACAGCGGCAAAGATTGCCGATATTCTCGGCACTGCTCCTGCATCTGTTTTACCCACCGTTGCCGTTGTTCACTGTATGGGTAACTCAACTAACTCCGAAGATAAAATGATTTATGAGGGTGTTTCAAGCTGCAGAATGGCATCCCAGCTTTTCGGCGGTGCTAAAGAATGTACCTACGGTTGTTTAGGCTTAGGCGATTGTGTAGACGCTTGCGAATTCGATGCAATCCATATTTGCGATGGAGTTGCCCGAATCTCAACAATTGCTTGCCACAGCTGCAAGGCTTGCGTTAAAGCCTGCCCCAAAGGCCTTATCTCAATGCTTCCTCTCAATGTTACTCAAGCTGCTGTGCTTTGCAAAAACCACGAAAAAGGTGCAACCGCCCGTAAGCATTGCAAAGCCGCTTGTATCGGTTGTATGAAATGCGTTAAGGCTTGCGAACACGATGCTGTTAAGGTTGAAAACTTCCTTGCGACCGTTGACCCTGAAAAATGCGTTGGTTGCGGCAAATGCCACCAGGTTTGCCCTATAGGTTGCATTGATTTGATAACTCCTAAAGGTTAAATATTATTATAAAACGCAACAAGCTCCCACCATTTTTATGATGGGAGCTTGTTTTTATTATTTATTATAATTCAAAAAACTTCTTGTTCAATTTCTTTTCAAGAATAGGGTTAAGCTTCGGAAGAAGGAGCTTAGCAATAAGAAGGTAACCAATCAAGCCACCAATTAAACCTACTACTGCGCCAACAATAACATCTGTGGGATAATGAACATGAACATAAATTCTTGAGAAGCCTATAAGAAGAGAAAGAATAAATGCCGGTATACCAATTGCCAAATGCTTTTTGTTCTTTAAACAACCTAAAAGAAGAGCAAAGCCTGCACCGATTGAAGAGGATGTATGACCGGATGGGAATGACCAACTGCTGCTCTTATCAATAAGGTTTGGCCAAATATATTCATAGCCTGCATTAGTCCAAACAGATGCGTCAATGTTATAAGGACGAGGTCTTTCAATAATATTTTTCAAGCAAACATTGTTAATAAGCGATGCAATTGCAAGACCACCGATAACAAGAACACCAAGCTTTCTTGTTTTGCGGGGAATTAACAAGCAAACGCCTAAAACCCACCAAACAATGCCGGGAGTATCACCAAGATGAGTGATAAAAGTCATAATAACATCTAAAACAGGGTTCATAATGCTGTCAACAAACTGATAAACAGCAACATCAATGCCGACAATAAAGTCGTTCAAAAAGAATTCTGCCATAACTGCCTCCTAATATGTAAATTATAAAGTCATTTTACTATTTTATATGGTAAAAGTCAAGATATAGAACAGTATTAGTGGTGAGCCGGGAACAAAAAAAGAGAGAGTGGATAAACCACTCTCTCCGGTATTGTTAGAGAAATTATTCAATAATATCTGTAACTGCACCTGAACCAACTGTTCTACCACCTTCACGGATAGCGAAACGAAGACCCTTTTCAATAGCGATAGGAGTAATAAGCTCAACGCTCATCTCAACGTTGTCGCCGGGCATGCACATTTCAGTGCCTTCGGGAAGGAAGATAGTACCAGTAACGTCAGTTGTTCTGAAGAAGAACTGAGGTCTGTAGTTGTTGAAGAAAGGTGTATGACGGCCGCGTTCATCTTTAGAAAGAACGTAAAGCTGACCTTTGAACTTTGTGTGGGGTTTGATTGAACCGGGTTTGCAAAGAACCTGACCACGTACAATACCTTTTCTGTCAACACCACGAAGAAGAGCACCGATGTTGTCACCAGCCTCTGCATAGTCGAGGAGCTTATGGAA
>JAZUOA010000187.1:0-21175 GCA_045604445.1 Acutalibacteraceae bacterium | reverse complement strand
CCCTTGTACGCCTTCGGGTAACCAAAAATAAGGTCATAGCCTTATTTTTGCTCGGTTTGTCCGTTCTGCATCATTTTTTCCTATCCCCTAAAAATGAGCTGTAAAAAAACGAGAGTTTTTTTACAGCCCCTTTTTTACATTTGCTCCAAGATATATTTTTTTACATCCTCCAGCTTGCTTTTTTCCCATTCACCTTTTTCTGCTTTTTCTGCTAAAGGGCAAAGGATAAAAAAGTCAAGGGTTTCACCGGGTACGCGACCTGTTCGCAATTCCTCGGAAAAATGTTCCCTCCACTTTTCTTCGGTTGCTCCTTTAAATTCTTCGGGCTTGAGGTAGGTCATCTGGCGTTTTGTGGCTTCAATATGCATTTTTGCTGAAAGCGGAGAAAGTAAATTGAATTCATCTTCCTGCACATCAACAAAAATCCGTGGTAAGCTCTCTTTTACAACCCTTTCCTCATCGCGAACAATTCGCAAGCCCATAGGCTCGTAGGAAAACTCCTTCTCGGTAAAATTGATTTTTACAAGCAAACCTAATTCTGTATTAAATTGAGAACGTTGGTAATCGGTATCGAAAATAAAGTTGCCTAAAGAATAAAATATTATTTTATCGCCAACTGTTTCGTAGTTCATGGGCACATGAGGGTGATGCCCTATAACTATATCTGCCCCCATTTCAAGATACTTGTGATATCGCTCCCTTGTGTAAGGTGAGGGTAGGGGAGTGAATTCTTCGCCGGCATGGGCAACAACTATGCACCAACGACACTTTGCCTTAATATCAGCTATGGTTTTTTGGATAGCGTCTAAGTCGCTCCAGCTGTAGCATCCGGGTTTATCAATATCGGCTTTTCTGCAAGCGCGCTGATAACCAACGCCGAATATACCAATTCCGCCCGCTTCATCAATAATAACGGGCTTTCTTGCTTCTTCAATATCCATTCCTGCTCCGATTGTTTGAGCTCCGAATTCTTTAGCCTCTTTAAGGGTGCTTGCAATGCCATAAGGACCTGCATCCATAATATGATTGTTGCAGATATTCCAGATATCTGCTCCCATTTTCTTTAATACCTTAACGGCTTTTGGGTCAATAGTATGCAGCAATTGCTGAACACCGCTTTGAGTTGTGTTTTGCTCGGCATTTGCAATAGGCCCCTCAATATTAGGTATAACGTGGTCGGCGCTATGCAGAAAATCTATAATTTCTTGAGAAATTAAATTTTCATCATCCCATTTGCCGTAGAAATATCGGTCGAAGCCGATATCTCCTGTAAAAACTAAAGAAGTTTTTTCTTTCATAAATTATTCACCTATAAGCAATTTGTATAAAGTAGGCTCAATATTAAATTCATCAATTGCCGTTCTTATTTCGCGAAGAGCTTTTTCTTTGGCTGCTTTGGAATTGGAGCTTTTTAAAACTGCGCGAATGAGAATGTTTTTAGGAGTGTGAGCAAAGTCAATGAATTCTAAAAGCTGAGTTTTGTAGCCGCAATATTCCAGCAAATTTCCTCTTATAGAGTCCGTAAGTAAAGCGGAAAATCGTTCTTGGATAATACCATAACGGGTTAAAACAGAAAGGCTTTCGGCTTTTATCTGGCTGTTTAATTCATGCTGGCAGCAGGGCACAGAGAAAATCATTTTTGCACCCCATTTTATTGCATTGTAAAGAGCGAAATCCGTTGCTGTGTCGCAAGCGTGGAGAGTGATTACCATATCAACATCAAAGGGACAATTGTAACCGTTAATGTCACCTAACTCAAACCGTAGGTTATCATAGCCGTATTTCTCTGCTGCTTTATTGCATTTTTCGATAACATCTTTTTTTAAATCCAAGCCGATAATGGTGGTATCAATTCCCTTTATTTCTGTGAGGTAGTAATAAACAATAAAAGTTAAATATGATTTACCGCAACCAAAGTCAATAATATTCAATTTATTTAAATCCTGTTGGCGCACGCTATCATCAATAATTTCTATAAGGCGGTTAATTTGCTTGTATTTATCATACATTGAATTAACAACCTTGCCCTCTTTGGTGAATATACCCATATCAACAAGCGGTTCAATTACCTTGCCTTCCGGAATAAGATATTGCTTTTGCCTATTATGCTGATTGATAGTAGAAGAGTTTTTCTCATTTGTGTTTTTGGCTTTGTAAAAAACTTTGCCTTTTTTTGAAATGGTTATAAAAAACTCTTTGTTACTTGACCAGGCATTGAGTTGTAAAAACTCTTTTTCCAAAAGCTCAAAAACACGTTGCGCCACATTTTCAAATTGGATGTTTTCATGGAAAACCTGTTTTTCTGTATGCTTTGCAATTTGGTAGAATTTAGGCATTCTGCTAACGGTGATTTTTTTGAAATCACCTTGTTTAGAAACAGGTTTGCTGATAACCGCTTTGTTTATTTCATTATCAAAAATTTTAAATATAAATTCTTTGAGTTCCGACATAAATCGTCCTCCGAAGCTCAGTTTGTGAGAGTGATTTTTTCTCCTGCGCAAATTTCTGCTTTAAGGAAGCTGCCTTCGATTCGGAAGGCCTTATCTGCTTTAAGATTTTTAGTTTTATCATTTAAACTGATTCTTAAAGTGGTGTCCCTTGAAGCAGTAACGGTCGCATTTTTGAGAACTGAATTTTCCCAGGTTATGTCAAAGGTAAGGTTTCCTCTTGCTTTAAGACCCTTAATTGAACCGTTTTTCCATTCATCAGGTAATGCAGGCAAAAGCTCTGCTGTGCGATTGTCAGGAGAACCTAAATGGCTTTGCAGAAGCATTTCTGTTATACCTGCAACGCCGCCGAAGTTGCCATCTATCTGGAAGGGCGGGTGAATATCAAAAAGATTATTCGCAGTGCATTTTTTGAGAAGATATTTAAGATGGTTATATGCATTATTGCCGTCTTTAAGGCGGGTGTAGAAGCAGATAGTCCAAGCTCTTGACCATCCTGTTGAACCACCGCCATTTTCTATTCTGCGAGCAATTGTTCTTTTGGCAGCTTCGTAGATTTCCGGGGTGCTTTCGTTAATCTGGTCGGCGGGGAAAAGACCGAAAAGGTGAGAAATATGGCGGTGACCCGGCTCAGTTTCCTCATAGTCTTTAATCCATTCTCGGATTGTGCCGTAACGTTCGCTGATTTCCATAGGAGGAAGCTTATCTAAAACATCAAAAAGAGTTTCTGCGAAATCTTCATCAATGCCGAGCACCTTGCAAGCGTGAGCAGTGCGGGTGAAAAGAGCATATATAATCTGATAGTCTATCGTAGCGCCCTCGGTAAACATGCTTTCCTGCTTATCTCCGTTGCTATCAATATAGTAGAATTCATTTTCAGGAGAATTAGAGGGTGATGTTATAAGCTGACCGTTATCGTTTTCTGTTAAATAATCCTGAACAAATTCGCAGGAGCCCTTCAAAATCGGGTAAATATCTTCAAGGTATTCCTTGCTGTTTGTGTATTCATAGTGCTCCCAAAGGTTGAGGCAAAGCCAGGGACCTGCCATTGGGAAAAATCCGCAGTCAACGCTATCGTGAACGCCTGTTCTGCCGAATGCATCGGTGGTATGGTTAACTACCCAGCCTCTTGCACCAAAAAGCTCTTTAGCAGTTTTTGAGCCGAAGGAGCTTATCATTTTCATAAAATGAATGAATGGGTTAACGGTATTTGAAAGGTTTGCGGATTCTGCAGGCCAGTAGTTCATCTGAAGGTTTATATTGGTGTGGAAATCGCTTCCCCAGGGGGGATTGAAATCGTGGCACCAAATACCCTGTAAGTTAGCAGGCAGGCGGGCGTTTTTACCCGAGCTTTCAATTAAAAGATATCTGCCGAAATTGTAATAAAGAGCGAATAAGTCCGGGTCATATTCATCCCAGTTCAATTCCTTTAGCCTTTGGCTTGTAGGAAGGGAGCTGAATTCGCTTTCCTCTAAAGTAAGCTGAACATTACTAAACCATTTTTTATGCGAGGAAATATGCTTTTCTTTTATTCCCTCATAATCTGAATTATAAAGCTTATTTATAGTTTCTTTTAATTTGCTCTTAAAATCAATTGTTTCATCAATATCGTAGCTATTAACGTTATAGTTTGTTTCAAAGGCAGCGTAAACTATAATAAAAGTTGCGTCTGTAACTGTTATTGAGCTGTGGTCGGAGGAAAGCTCGCCATCTGTTTTTATTTTTAACTTTGCTCCGAACGACATACCTTCACCGCCCTGGCCATAGTGGTGGTGATCGTTGTATGTAACTCTGCCGTTCATAATAATGGTATCGGGGTTAATCAGTGAGCTGTAGGCATCCTGCTTCCTTCTTATGCTTATGTTACAGGAAAAGGGCTTGCTATCGGTTTCTGCTTTATAAACAAAACCATCGTAATCTTCGCTGATGAAACATTCGCTTTTATAATTAACTTTACTTTTAGTCCAGAAAATTCTCGTAACCGCTTCGCTTAGCTCCAATTCTTTTCTGTAATTTGAATAAGGGGATTTATCAAGGAAATCGATAAAGATTTCACCGAAGCTTTCATAAGAACGAACAACCGGCGGATCAGATAAAAATGTTTCACGGGCAAGCTGAGCCGCCTCTTTGAGCTTTTCTTCATGCAATAAACGGCGGATTTCAGAAAGCGCCTCCGGAGAAGCATGGTATTTCTCCTGAATCTGCCTGCCACTCCAAAGTGATTCTTCGTTTATTTCAATCTGTTCGCAGTCGGGGTTGCCATATTGCATAGCACCCACTCTGCCGTTACCCAAGGGCAGAGCCCACATCCAATCATTTATAAATTCATCATACCAAAGTTTTGTAGACATAATTTCACAACCTATAAAAATTTTAGTTTATTATACCATCTCAAAATCTGTATTTCAATAAAGAAAGGGTTTTTATTGCAAAGTAATATTTTTGTTGGTATAATGTCAATAATCTTTTTTATATCGGTGGTATAATTATGAAGGAAATAGTAAGTGAAATATGCTTGTTAGTAAAAAAATGCGGTGAAGTAATACTTAATGCCGACAGAGAAAAAATGGCAATCAATATAAAATCGGGTATTACAGATTTAGTGACAGAATACGATACAAAGATTCAGGAACAGCTTTTCCTTGGGTTAAAGAAAATTTTGCCGGAAGCAAAGCTTATAGGTGAAGAGGGTTCAAGCGATGTTCTTACAGAAGATGGTTATGCTTTTATAGTTGACCCCATTGACGGAACAACCAATTTTATTAAAGATTTTCACCACAGTGCTATATCTGTGGCATTACTAAAAGACGGAAAGGTTGAAGCGGGGGTTGTATATAACCCTTATCTTGACGAAGTTTTTTCTGCAATAAAAGGTTGCGGAGCATTTTGTAACGGAAAACAAATCAGCGTTTCTTCCCGACCTTTGAGCAATGCTCTCGTTCTTTTCGGTTCTGCTCCGTATAATAAGGAGCTTACGGTACAAACCTTTCAGCTTGCAAGCGAATATTTCAGTAAAGCATTAGATATAAGAAGAAGCGGTTCAGCAGCATTGGATTTATGTTACGTTGCCTCAGGACGAGCAGAGGTTTTTGTTGAATTGATAGTTTCTCCATGGGATTTTGCTGCAGGAAAATTGATTGTGGAAGAAGCAGGGGGAGTTGTAACAACCCTTGAGGGTGAACAGCTTTCATTCAATAAAAAGACCTCAATTATAGCAAAAAACAGGGAAATTTGATTTATGTATTGTATTTTCGGAGTGGTTTGATATGGATAGAAAAAGAGCGTTGGCGCTTATATTTTTTCTGTTAACATTTTTTGCATTAACTGCCTGTAAAGCAAATAAAGATGCTTCTGTTATGCAAGAGCAGACAACTGCTTTTACTGACGGAGTAAATGAGACCTTTATAGAGACTGTTCCTAGTACCGAAGGTGCGTTGCTTGATTCTACTACATCTGAATACTATGTTCAGGAAGCTTCTGAGCCTGCATCGTCTGAAGTGGCAGATATTCCGCCTCAATCAGCAGCTACAACTACCGAAGCTTATGATGACCCGGCGAATTGGTCTAAGGAACGAATAGTTGAAGAATATAAAAATGCGGCAAGAAAATCTGATTCAACTGCAAAATCAAAGCAAAGTATAGTTCTAAAAGAAATAAAAGTTAATAATGGGGAATATGATAAATTCTTTTCTTTTGTAACACCGATAATCGCAAGGTTTCTTGAAAGCAATTCTACAGAAAAGGATGGTATTACCGGTGGATTTGAAAACCTTGTTTGCGGGGATGTGGCTTCGGCTAAGGCATATAAAAATGGTAGCGATACTGTTATTGAAATGCATATGCTTGAACAAACTTCGGGTGCCAAAGAGGATGCCCTCAGCGGCAGCGTCGGCCATGCTATTACTGCGGTGGGGGATATCAGCGAGGTTGTTAAGGATTTAGAGGAGAGAGGTCTTCCTTTGGAGCTTTCTGAGGAGGATACAAAGATATATTATACAAATCCCGTTATTAAAGTGGTCATTAGCGAGAATGGCGAAATCGCAAGCGGAACATGGAGCTATACCGTTGAGATAAAAATGGATAATTTTAAGGCCTTCGGCAAAAATGTTGAAAAAGCTTCTATTGTTATGGATAATACAATTATGGTATAAAACAGAAGCAGGGCTTAGTATAGGCAAAAGTCTGCAAAATTTAAAAAAATAAATCAAATATGCGGATGAGTAGTGGTATTGGGCTAGTTCGCTCAATTGATTAGTTTTGCGAACATGCTTAAATGCTACATTTCCCAAAAAAGTAACCGCCGGTTGGGGGAGTGTTTGTAAAGACACTTCTCCAATCCGACGGTTGTTTTTTACGGAAAGTTAATATAAATACCATTTTTTTGAGATTGTTTGCCATTCGATAACTTTTTGTGCTTCTCGGTTTATGAATAGATTAGGTGAGAAATCAGGCTTCAATATTTCATCTGAACCTAAAAGGTTTATTATAAATGGCTTGATTTCAAATTCTTGGTGCGTTTTTCTTATAGCATCCAACAAACGTATTCCCGCTTCGAAGGGAGAAAAAGAATCGCGGTCAGTAATATGAAGCTGTATGCCGTGGCAGAAGGTATCTTTATAATCAGAAAAAGTAGGTGTGAACGAACACTCCCGAAGCATAACACCTTCTTGAGTTTCAAGCTTTTTCAAAACCTTTTCGCTATCAAGCCAGGGGGCGCCAATCATTTCAAACGGCTTAGTTGTGCCTCTGCCCTCAGAGAGGTTTGTGGCTTCAAAAATGCATGTGCCGATATATGAAAACATCGTATCGATCGTGGGGATATTCGGGGATGGTTGGATGAAGATGAGGTCGGTATCATCGTAATACATATCCCTTTTCCAATTTTCCATTGGTATAACGGTAAGGTCGCAACCTATATTTTCCGTGTCGTTCATCATAAGAGCGAATTCACCAATTGTAAGCGCAGGACGAGTGGGAGAGGGAAATCGTCCTACAAAAGAAGAAAACTGCCTTTCAAGCATTGTTCCCTGCGCTGTTATTCCTCCTAAAGGGTTAGGACGGTCAAGAACTATGAATTTAATACCGCGGCTTGCACAGAACTTCATTGTGTCTGTCATTGTATATTGGTAAGTATAAAATCTTGCGCCCACATCCTGAATATCAAAAATTACGGTATTAAGGGTGGAAAGGCTTTTAAGGGCATCTGATGTATCTTCTCCGTATAAGCTATAAACAGGAAGAGAAGTGTTTTTATCGGTATAATATGATACATCCATTCCGGCTTGTTTATCTCCTCTTACACCGTGCTCAGGTGCGAAAAGAGCCGTCAGATTGCACATCTCTTTTAATAAATCTACTGTAGAGGTAAGGTCGCGGAGCACTCCTGTATGATTTGTGATAAGACCGCATTTTCCGGCGAAATCAAATCCATCGCGGGCGATTATATCTGCTCCGCACAAAACTTTTTGCTTCATATTGCACCACTACTCCTCAATATTTCATATTCCGTGATAACCATATCATAAAATCTTCTGCGAAGAGCAAAATATTCAGTCCTGTTTTCTCTTCCGTAATGAACAGCATTGGTAAGAAGTATTCCCCAAAGCTCTGATTCATTGTACGTGTGAAATTTGCTTATTATCTTACCACGTTTGTTGTGAAATATCAATTGTTGTGAAATATCAATAATTTATTGTGATTATTTTATGTTGATAAAAAATAAGAACTATATAGCGTAGAAAGAAATATTTATACTGTCAGGGTATAAAAATACAACAAACGATACAATAATATACATTTTACAATAAATGAAAAGTTATTTTAAACTTGCAGATTGTGGTGAGAAAAAATACGCAATTTTTATTGAGAAAATTTTTAAAAAAAGTATTGACATCACTGAACTAAAGTGCTAGAGTGATGACAAATTGAATATGTTTTTAAAGGCTATGACGAAGAGCGTCGAGGTTAAAGCATCACAGAGAGCCGAAGTTAGCTGAAATTCGGTATGATAATATCTCAAGACTACTCCCTTCCGAGCCGGGTGTTTGAAAAGCCAGTTGGAAAATAGGATGCCCCGTGTGTGCTACGTAAGTGCATAGAGGTTGTTTGACTTCGAAATCAAAGGCGTTGATGAAGACGGAAACTGTAACGAATTTCTCAGAGAGCCGGGGATGGTGCGATCCCGGTAAAGGACTATAGATTTCCCATCCCTTCTGAGCCGGAAGCCCCAAAGGCATAAACACCCAGTAGGCGTTTCCCGTGTATGCTACGTTAGTGCATAGGAGTTGATTGACTTCGAAGAGGTGGCGAATTGTAATATATTCGCAATTTGAGTAGTACCGCGAGTGATAGTTTTCACCCGTCTCAAAGCAATTAAATGCTTTGAGGCGTGTTTTTGTTTTGCCTTAAAGCATAAAATCAAATGTATGAAAGGCGGAATGAAAATGTTATCTCTTGACAAAGTATTTGATGCACAGACGGTGCTAAAAAGTATTATTCGTGAAACGAACCTTGTTCGTGCTTACGGAATTGCTCCCCAATGCGAACTATATCTGAAGCCTGAAAACCTACAAATTACAGGTTCTTTCAAGGTAAGAGGCTCAGCTTATAAAATTGCAATGCTGTCAGACGAAGAAAAAGAGAAAGGTGTGATTGCCTGTTCGGCAGGAAATCATGCACAAGGTGTAGCCCTTGCGGCAACAAAAAATGGAATTAAGTCTTTAATTTGTTTGCCTGATACAGCACCTATTTCAAAGGTGGAAGCAACAAAAGGCTTCGGTGCAGACGTTTGTCTTGTTGAAGGGTGCTATGACGATGCTTACAGAAAAGCATTGGAGCTAAAAGACAGTGAAGGCTATACTTTTGTGCATCCCTTTGATGATGAAAATGTTATTGCAGGGCAAGGCACAATTGCTCTTGAGATAATAAATGACCTTGATAATATCGATGCAATTGTAGTTCCCATTGGTGGTGGCGGCCTTATTTCAGGTATTGCATATACGGTTAAGAAAATAAGACCTTCCGTTAAGGTTTACGGAGTTCAGGTTGCAGGTGCACCGAGTATGTATAACTCAGTTAAAGACGGTAAAATTGAATGCCTTTCAGGAGTGCAGACCATTGCAGACGGTATTGCAGTTAAGCAACCGGGTGAAAACACCTTTGAGTTTGTAAAAAAATATGTTGATGATATCGCTCTTGTAACAGATGACGAAGTGGCTTCTGCAATTCTCGCTCTTATTGAAAAGCAGAAAATGATTGCAGAAGGTGCAGGTGCAACGGCAGTTGCCGCTGTAATGTTTGATAAATTGGGACTCAAAGGTAAACGAGTTGTTGCAGTTGTATCAGGCGGTAATATTGATGTTACAAGTCTTTCAAGAGTTATAGACAGAGGTCTTCTCAATTCCGGCAGGTCATCAAGTCTTTTAATTGAGCTTATTGATAAACCAGGTCAGCTTAAAGAGATTTCCCGTATTATTGCCGATTGTGGCGGTAATGTTACAGGTGTTCACTATGAAAAAGGTAACACTGAAAGTGTTAATGGTTGTTTTCTACGTATTGAAATGGAAACAAGAGATTATGAGCATGTTAATCTGATTACTCAGACATTACGTGATGAAGGATTTAAACTGGTGTAATTTGAAAGGAGTAAAAATACCATGAAAAAAGTACAGACCAATATGGCTCCGGTGGCAATCGGACCTTACTCACAAGCAATTGAGGTGGGTAACCTCATTTTTACCTCCGGACAAATTCCGCTAAATCCTGAAACAGGCGTTTTAGAGGGTGCAGAAATTAAAGAACAAACCCACAGAGTTTGCAAAAATCTTAAAGCGGTGCTTGAAGCCTCAGGAGCATCTCTCGAAAAGGTAGTTAAAACTACTTGCTTTTTGAGTAATATGGAAGATTTCGTAAAGTTCAATGAAGTTTATGCTGAATATTTCACCGAAAAGCCTGCTCGTTCTTGTGTAGCAGTTAAAGAGCTTCCCAAGGGCGCTTTGGTCGAGGTGGAAGTAATCGCAGAAAAGGAGTGAAGAGCTATGATGGATTCAAGTAAATATCGAGTGGGATATTTCCCCGTAGATAAAAAATATAACAAATGGGTGGAGAAAGACCATATTGAAAAGCCCCCTGCATGGTGTAGTGTTGATATGCGTGACGGTAACCAAAGTCTTGTTATTCCGATGAGCCTTGAAGAAAAGCTTGAATATTATAAGGTTCTTCTTGATGCAGGTTACCGCACCGCTGATATTATGAGCGATGGTATGACACAGGTGGGCTGTGAAAAATGTGGTGACCTTGTTATTAACTATCTCAAAAAGGAGTGACAAGTATGCTTCTTTCAGGTTCAGATATACTTGTTAAAACATTAATTGAACAAGGCTGTGATACCGTTTTCGGTTACCCGGGCGGACAAATTCTTAATGTTTACGACAGCCTTTATACTCATCAGAATGAAATTAATCATATTTTAACGGCACACGAGCAAGGAGCTGCTCACGCAGCAGACGGCTACGCACGAACTACGGGCAAGGTTGGTGTTGTTATTTCAACCTCAGGACCCGGTGCTACAAATCTTGTTACGGGAATTGCAACGGCATATCTTGATTCAATTCCTATGGTAGCCATTTGCGGTAATGTGCCTACAACGCAAATCGGTTCTGACAGCTTTCAGGAAATTGATATTACCGGCGTTACACTTCCCATTACAAAACACAATTATTTTGTGGGAAAAGTAGAGGAGCTGGCAGATACAATCCGTGAAGCCTTTGTTCTGGCAAAATCAGGAAGACCCGGTCCTGTTCTCATTGATGTTCCCAAGGATGTGCAAATTGCAAAATGCGAATATGAACCCAAATCACCTGTAGAAAAAGAAGAACCACAACCTGCAAAGCAGATTAGAATTGAGGAAGCAGCAGAAATAATAAATTCTTCTAACAGACCATTTATATATTTTGGTGGTGGTTTGATTACAGCAGATGCACAGGAGGAAATGCTCCAACTTTCCGAAAAGATAGATGCACCAATCGGTTGCTCTCTTATGGGTCTTTCAGCAATCCCTACAGACCATCCGAGATTTCTCGGTATGCAAGGTATGCACGGACACTTTGCATCCTCTATGTCAATGCACAACGCAGACGTGATTATTTCTCTTGGGGTTCGTTTTAACGATAGAGTTACAGGAAATCGTCAGAAATTTGCAACAGGTGCAAAAATCATTCATATAGATGTAGATGGCTCTGAACTCAACAAAACCGTTAATGCTGTTTGCGGTCTCAGAGGCGATGTGAAGCTTACCTTGCAGAAGCTTCTGCCCATGCTGAATGAAAGCAAAAAAAATGAGTGGATGGCAAAGGTAGAGGCGTTCCGTCAGGAAGAAGAAAATTATCTTGATAACCGTGACGGCTTGACACCTCGCAGAGCCATTTTAACCTTAAATAAATATCTGGGTGAAAACACTGCAGTTTGTACCGATGTTGGTCAGCATCAGATGTGGTCAGCACAAAATCTTAATTTCAAAACCTCAAGGCGATTTGCATCCAGTGGTGGTCTCGGCACAATGGGCTATGGCTTTGGTGCTGCAATCGGTGCATCATACGGAACAGGTGAACGAAGTGTTTTAATTACCGGTGATGGTAGCTTCGGTATGAACCTTAATGAGTTGGCTACTGCAGTAAGATACAATATTCCTGTTGTGGTAATTATCATAAACAACGGTGTGCTCGGTATGGTTCGTCAATGGCAAACTCTGTTCTATGATAAGCATTATTCTAATTCCGTTCTGGAACGAAAAACAGATTTTTCTGCCTTTGCTAAAGCCTTTGGTGCAGACGGTGAAGCAGTTACAACTCCCGAAGAATTGGATGAAGCCTTGAATAAAGCATTCAGCTGCGAAGGCCCTTATATTATTGATTGCAAAATTGATAAAGACGAATTTGTTCTTCCTATGCTACCGCCCGGTGGCAGTATGGATGATATTATTACAAAATTGGAGGTGCAGGAATGAACAGATATACATTAGCGGTGCTTGTGAAAAATCAGTTCGGTGTTCTTAACAGATTAACAAGTATGTTCCGAAGAAGGCAGTTTAATATAAGCTCCATTACCGCAAGTGAAACTGAATCGGCTGAATATTCCCGCATTACCTTCAGCTTTGATGGAGAAGAAGAAGGAAAACAGCTTCTTATGAACCAGCTTTATAAATTGCCCGATGTTTGTTCCATAAAGGAATTAACAAATGAAAATTCATTGAGCTGTGAGCTGATGCTTATTAAGTTGAAAAATGATCCCGCTACAAGAGAGGAAATTCATTCAGCGGCAGAAGCTTTTAAGGCAGAAACAATTGATTATTCAAAGGATTCAATTGTTTTGAGATTAATTGGTAACAGCAGAAAAATGGATGATTTCATTTCACTTATGGGAGATTTCACCATTTTAGAAATATGTCGCACAGGAACAGCTTCTATTGAAAAAGGCGGTTCAGTACTCAGAAAAAATTTGAATTTATAAAAAACTTTTAAAAGAGGTAATTATTATGGCAAACAGAATTTTTTATCAGCAGGATTGCGATCTTCAGAAATTAGCAGGAAAAACCGTTGCAATTATCGGTTATGGTTCTCAGGGGCACGCTCACGCACTTAATCTTAAGGACAGCGGTGTTGACGTTATCGTAGGTCTTTACGAAGGCTCAAAAAGCTGGGCGAAGGCAGAAGCTCAGGGACTTAAGGTTATGACCGCTGCCGAGGCTTCAAAAAATGCAGACATCATTATGATTCTCATAAATGACGAAAAACAAGCTGCTCTATATAAAGAAAGTATAGAACCCAATCTCACAGAAGGTAAAACTCTTGCTTTCGCACATGGCTTCAATATTCATTTCGGTTGCATCAAACCACCCAAGAATGTAAATGTTATTATGATTGCTCCTAAAGGGCCCGGTCATACAGTTCGTTCTGAATATCAGGCAGGTAAAGGTGTTCCTTGCCTTATTGCAGTTGAGCAGGATGCAACAGGCGATGCATGGGATTTAGGTCTTGCTTATGCTCTCGGTATCGGCGGCGCTCGAGCAGGTGTTCTTGAAACAAACTTCCGTACTGAAACAGAGACAGACCTTTTCGGTGAACAGGCAGTTCTTTGCGGTGGTGTTTGCGCACTTATGCAGGCAGGCTATGAAACTCTTGTAGAGGCAGGCTATGACCCGAGAAACGCTTACTTTGAATGCATCCACGAAATGAAGCTTATTGTTGACCTTATTTATCAG
Source organism: Acutalibacteraceae bacterium (assembly GCA_045604445.1). Lineage (GTDB taxonomy): Bacteria > Bacillota > Clostridia > Oscillospirales > Acutalibacteraceae > DTU089. The sequence goes on along the minus strand of JAZUOA010000187.1, from coordinate 7,471 downwards.
AGTGGCTTTGCAGGTATGAGATACTCTATCTCCAACACTGCTGAATATGGTGATTACATCACAGGTCCTAAGATTATTACAGAAGGTACCAAGAAAGCTATGAAACAGATTCTCAAAAATATTCAGGACGGTTCCTTTGCAAAGGACTTCCTTCTTGATATGTCCTCTGCAGGCTCACAGGTTCATTTCAATGCTATGAGAAAGCTTGCTTCCGAGCATCCCAGTGAGGTTGTAGGTGCAGATATCCGTAAACTCTATAGCTGGAGTGATGAAGATAAGCTTATCAATAACTGATAAGGAGAAAAATTTATGTCAAAAGAAAATATAGTAACAGGTGTGCAGAATGCTCCTCACCGCAGTCTTTTTCACGCCTTAGGTCTCACAGAAGAGGAGCAATCAAGGCCACTTATCGGTATTGTCAGTTCATATAACGAAATTGTTCCCGGTCATATGAACATTGATAAAATAGTTGAAGCAGTGAAACTTGGTGTTGCAATGGCAGGTGGTACACCCATTGTATTTCCTGCGATTGCAGTTTGCGACGGTATTGCTATGGGCCACGAGGGAATGAAATATTCCCTTGTAACCCGTGACCTTATTGCCGATTCAACTGAAGCTATGGCTCTTGCCCACGGCTTTGACGGTCTTGTTATGGTGCCTAACTGCGATAAAAATGTTCCCGGACTTTTAATGGCGGCGGCAAGAGTAAATGTTCCCACTGTTTTTGTCAGTGGCGGTCCTATGCTTGCCGGCAGAGTGGAAGGCAAAAAAACAAGCCTTTCAAGTATGTTTGAAGCCGTTGGTGCTTATAATGCGGGCAAGCTCAGCGATGAGAAGCTTCTGGAATATGAATGTAAAACCTGTCCCACCTGCGGTTCTTGTTCGGGAATGTACACAGCAAATTCAATGAACTGCTTAACCGAGGCTCTCGGTATGGGGCTTAAGGGTAACGGAACTATTCCTGCGGTATATTCTGCACGTATTGAGCTGGCCAAGCACGCAGGTATGGCTGTTATGGAAATGGTAAAGAAAAATATTCGCCCCCGTGATATTATGACAAAGGAAGCACTTATGAATGCTCTTACTGTTGATATGGCTCTGGGCTGTTCCACAAATTCAATGCTTCATTTACCTGCAATTGCACATGAATGCGGTGTTGAACTGAATCTTGATATAGCAAATGAAATCAGCGCAAAAACACCTAACCTTTGCCACCTTGCTCCTGCAGGCAGAACATATATGGAGGATTTGGACGAAGCAGGCGGGGTTTATGCCGTTATGAATGAGCTTACGAAGAAAAATCTTATTGATACTGATTGCCTGACTGTTACAGGTAAAACCATTGGTGAAAATATTGCAGACTCATTCAATCTTAATCCTGATGTTATCCGTCCTGTTGATAAACCTTATAGTGAAACCGGCGGTATTGCGGTGCTTAAGGGTAATCTTGCACCTGAAGGTAGTGTTGTCAAGCGTTCTGCAGTTCTTCCAGAGATGCTTGTTCACGAAGGTCCTGCAAAGGTGTTTGATTGCGAAGAGGATGCTCAGACGGCTATAAACGCAGGAGAGATAGTTGCAGGTGATGTAGTTGTTATCCGCTACGAAGGTCCAAAAGGCGGTCCCGGTATGAGAGAAATGCTTAACCCAACTTCTGCAATTATGGGTATGGGTCTCGGAAACAGTGTGGCTCTTATTACTGATGGAAGATTCAGCGGTGCAACAAGAGGTGCTTGTGTCGGTCACGTTACACCTGAAGCGGCATCGGGCGGTATGATTGGTGTTGTTAAGGATGGCGATATCATAAGCATCAATATTCCCGAAAACACAATTGAACTGAAAGTTCCTGAAGCAGAGCTTCAAGAAAGAATGAAAAACTTTGTACCGAAAACCAAAGAGCTGTCAGGCTATCTCAAACGATATGCAGCTCTTGTTTCTGGCGGTGCAAGCGGAGCGATTTTAAACTGATATGAAAAAATTAAGAACAAAATTATCAACCCTTTGCATTTTCAGGGATTTGCTGAAAGACGATGTAATAGATGCATTGTGCGTTTATCTGAAAAAACCTAATGCATCGGCTTATGCAGAGTTCGTATCTGCTCTTTATAAAGCAAATGGTGGTAATCTGGGTGAATATGTAAAGGAAATTTGCTCAAATAGCGATAATGTGTATGTGCGCAGTATAGGTGCAGGGAAAAATGTGCCTAACTTTATGTATAACACTATTGTTGCGGAGCTTGATACCTTGCAGGAAGTGGCAGAGCTTACTAAGGATGACCTTTGTGCAGATATTGATTGCGATGCATATCTTCCCGATTTCACAACCACAAGGTTAAGGCTTAAGGATATTTATCTGCACAGAGCAGAAAATATCGGTAAATACGGCTATGGTATTTATGCAAAAAACAAAATGTTTTATGCAGATGAGTCGGGCAATATAGCTCCTGTTCATAATCCCGATACTACAGAGCTTTCACAGCTTGTGGACTATGGGCGAGAAAGGCAGATTATTATCGACAATACCAAGGCGTTGCTTTCGGGAAAGCCTGCCGCAAATATTCTTTTAACAGGTGATGCAGGTACGGGTAAATCCTCCACCATTAAAGCGGTGGCTAATGCCTTATGGGAAGAAGGACTTCGTATTGTTGAGGTAAGAAAGGACCAGCTTCGTGTTATACCGAAAATTCTTGATGAACTGTCAGAGAATCCGTTGAAATTCATTCTGTTTATAGATGACCTTTCTTTCCTTAAGGATGACGATAATTTCAATGCTCTTAAAGCAGTTCTTGAAGGCTCTGTGACGGCAAAATCAAGTAATGTTGTTATTTATGCTACAAGCAACCGTCGGCATATTATAAAGGAAACCTTCTCCGACCGTGATGGAGATGATATTCACAGAAATGACACAATGCAGGAGCTTGTTTCCCTTTCGGAGCGTTTTGGTATTCACGTTACTTTTTCTAAGCCTAACAAGGAAACCTATCTTCATATTGTTCACCATCTGTCTGAAGAGAATGGCATCGATATGCCGAATAAAGAATTAGATTTGCTTGCAGAACGCTTTGCTTTAGAGCGTGGCGGAAGGTCTGCCCGTCTTGCACGCCAGTTTGTTGATGGGCTACTTTCAAGGTGAAAAAACGAGAGATTCTCAAAAAGCGGAGAATCTCTCGTTTGGTTTTATATTTAATTTTTAAATTCTTTTTCTTTTACATATTCAATAAAAGCTTTTAAGCTTTTTGACATCCATTTATTTTTGTGATAGATAAGCTGTTTCCAAATGTCTATATTCATATCTGTTACATCAAGATAGCAAAGCTCTCCCGAATCTATCAATGGTTTTGTTACAAAGTCAGGAAGATAAGATATCATATTGCTTTGGGTGAGTATTGAGGTTATCATATCTGTTCGCCCGATTTCGAGAAAAGGGGTTATTTCCAAGGATTTTTTTGCAAGCTCTCTATCGAAAACTCGTCTGTAGCCTTGTCCGTGTTCCGTTAAAATAAAAGGTTCATTTATTATGTCCTTAATTGATAGGTTTTTCAGGTTTGCAAATTTAGAGTTCCGAGAAGCAACGAAATGCATCGGCAACTGTTGTTCTTTTGCTATTACATAATCCTTGTTATATAAATGATGATCCAGCGTTATGATTACATCTGCTTCATTATGGTCGAGCATATCAAGCATAACTGCAGAGTCTCCGGTAGAGAATCTGATGGAAATATCGGGGTATCTGTTATGAAAATCAATGTAATGAGAATTTATCATTTCTTCGCATACAGAGTCAGGAGAAACAATATGAATGAGACCACTGTATTCATCATTTTTTGCAACACTTTCTTTGAAGGAGTCTGTTAAAGCACGAATCTGATGTGCACAGGAAACAAGCTCGTGACCTTTTTCGGTAAGTGTTATTGTATGATTTATTCTTTCAAACAAAAGGCAACCGAATTCTTCTTCGAGCTGTTTTATCTGGAAGGAAATAGAAGGTTGTGAATAACCAAGCTGTTCGGCGGCTTTGGTAAAGCTCCCTAATTCTGCTACATGAATAAAAGTAACTAAGTTTTTTAAATCCATTTTTGCTCCTTTTTACCATAAAAAAAATTTATGGTAAACATAAAAACTATTTGTTTGACTTATGGTAGTATGAATTATATAATGAAGCACAAGAAAAAGCAAGAGCTTAGTAATAAATCTTGCTTCTTTTAAATTTTTTTAAGGAGATTTTATTATGAAAAAAGTATTGTCAATCGTGTTAGCAATTGCTTTGTGCGTTGGTGCTTGCTTTGTTTTTGCTTCCTGCAATAAAGATGATGCAGATGCCCCAAAAACCGATGCAGTAAAATACAAAATCGGTATTTGTCAGCTTATGGAGCATGTTGCTCTTGATGCTGCAACCGAAGGATTCAAGCAAGCAATTATCGATGAACTCGGCGAAGATGCAGTTGAATTCGATGTTCAGAATGGTCAGGGTGACCCGGCAACATGTTCAACAATTGCAAACCAGTTTGTTTCAAATAACGTTGATTTGATTATGGCAAATGCTACACCCGCTCTTCAATCAGCAGCTGCTGCAACAGCAGATATTCCGATTCTCGGTACATCTGTTACAGAGTATGGTGTTGCTCTTGAACTTAAGGATTTCAACGGTACAGTAGGCGGAAACATTTCCGGTACATCTGATCTTGCTCCTCTTGATAAGCAGGCTGCGATGATTACAGAATGGTGCCCCGATGCAAAAACAGTTGGTCTTCTTTACTGCTCAAAGGAAGCTAATAGCCAGTATCAGGTAGACGTTGTTAAGGCTGAGCTTGAAAAGAAGGGGCTTAAGGTAACTATGTATCCTTTTGCAGATTCAAACGATCTTGCTCAGGTTTGCACAACTGCTGCTGATAACTGTGATGTTATTTACGTTCCAACTGATAACACAGTTGCTGAAAACACAGGTATTATTGATAACATTTGTGAGCCTAAAAAGATTCCTGTAATCGCAGGTGAGGAAGGTATCTGCTCAGGTTGCGGTATCGCTACTCTTTCAATCAGCTATTATGACCTTGGTTACACAACAGGTAAAATGGCAGTTAAGATTCTCAGAGACGGCGAAGACATTTCAACAATGCCTATCGAATATGCAGAAAAACAGACACCGAAATATAACAAACAGAATTGCGATGCTCTCGGTATTACACCTATCGAAGGCTATGAAGCTATTGAAGTAGCAGAATAATTTTAGATTCAGTTTGTAACGGAGGAGGATGAAAATTCTCCTCCGATTACGCATTTTAATCAATATAGGTGAATTAAATGGAAATTTTAGGACAACTTTTAAATGCTCTTCCCGGTTCTGTTTCTCAGGGCCTCATATGGGGCATTATGGCAATCGGTGTATATATTACATACCGCATTCTTGATGTAGCCGACCTTACTGTTGACGGTTCTTTCGCAACAGGTGGTGCAGTTGCTGTTATGCTTATTCTTAACGGTTGTAATTTGTGGTTAGCAATGCTTCTCGCGTTTGTTGCAGGTCTTATTGCAGGCGCTATTACAGGCCTTTTGCACACCCTTATGGGAATTCCGCCAATTCTTGCAGGTATTCTCACTCAGCTTTCTCTTTACTCAATAAACCTTAAAATTATGGGAAAGGCAAATCAATCTGTAAATGTTAATCAGACAGATTTGTTGATTTCGCTTCGTTGGGTAAAAGAATTTGCATTCCATAATCCTCTTATCACAGTTGGTGTTGTAATTGTTATTCTTATTGCAGTTCTTTATTGGTTTTTTGGCACAGAAACAGGATGCGCTCTTCGTGCAACAGGCGCGAACATCAATATGAGCCGTGCACAAGGTATAAACACAAGCTTCAATAAAGTTCTCGGTATTATGCTTTCAAATGGTCTCGTTGCTTTTTCAGGTGCCTTCCTTGCACAGTATCAGGGCTTTGCAGATGTAAAAATGGGTCAAGGCGCTATTGTTATTGGTCTTGCTGCAGTTATTATAGGTGAGGCAATTTTCGGTAAGCTTTTCAAAAACTTTGCATTAAGACTTTTAGGCGTAGCATTCGGTTCTGTTATTTATTACATAGTTGTTCAGGCAGTTATTACAATGGGACTTGATGCTAACCTCTTAAAGCTTCTTTCTGCAGTTATCGTTGCAATATTCCTTGCCATTCCTTATTGGAAAAATCAGCATAAGGCTAAGCATATGGTAAAATCAAAAGGGGGTAAGGTAAATGCTTGATATCAAAAATGTTGAAAAGACCTTTAACCCCGGAACAATAAACGAAAAAAAGGCTCTTAATAATATAAATCTTCACCTTGACGAAGGTGATTTTGTAACTGTTATCGGTGGTAACGGTGCGGGTAAATCAACAATGCTTAATATGGTTGCAGGTGTTTATCCTGTGGATTGTGGTAGCATTGTTATAGATGGTGTTAATGTCACAAGGCTTCCCGAATATAAGCGTGCGAAATATTTGGGAAGAGTTTTCCAGGACCCTATGACCGGTACTGCTGCTGATATGCAAATTGAAGAAAATCTCGCTCTTGCGGCACGAAGAGGTAAAAGAAGAACTCTTCGTCCCGGTATTACCGCAAAGGAAAGAAAAGAGTATATTGAGCTTCTTAAAATTCTCGATTTAGGTCTTGAAAAAAGACTTACTGCAAAGGTTGGTCTTCTTTCCGGTGGTCAGCGTCAGGCACTCACGCTTCTTATGGCTACGCTCAAACAACCTAAGGTGCTTCTTCTGGATGAGCATACAGCGGCTCTCGACCCTAAAACCGCTAAAAAGGTTTTGGATATTACGGAATCAATTGTTGAAAAGAATAATCTTACAACAATTATGATTACTCACAATATGGCAGATGCAATCAGAGTAGGTAATCGCCTTATTATGATGCACGAGGGTCAGATTGTTGTTGATGTTAAAGGTGAGGAAAAGAAAAACCTTACAATTGAACAGCTTCTCCAGCTTTTCGAAGCATCAAGCGGTAGCCAATTCACAAGCGATAAGGTAATGCTTTCTAAATAAAATGTTTCAGCCCTCCAATACTTTGGAGGGCTGATTTTTTGTATTCTTTGAAGATTAGGTTCAAGTTCTATTATCGATTTTATATGATGATTTAAAATGAAATCGTTCGATAGTGCTCACGATGAAATCAAAAACAAGTTTTGAAAAAATATTTTTTTGGAAAAAAGTGAAATAAAATTCGCTTAATATTTGCATAGCAAATATTTCATACGCTTAAGCGTATTTCATCGCAAAGATATTTCACTCGCCGTAAGGCGAATTTCATTGAAAAAAGCACTTCTTTTGAGAAGTGCTTTTTTCTGGTACGGGTGACAGGACTTGATGGGCTCTGCCCATCATTTGCAAGTGAACTTGCGAACACCCGATTATGTTCGGCTTCGCCGAGGGCAGGTTCAAGTCCAATTACTTTTCTCATAAAATAACAAAAGAGCCACGTAAGTGACTCTTTCG
>JAZUOA010000186.1:0-4625 GCA_045604445.1 Acutalibacteraceae bacterium | reverse complement strand
GTCTTTATCGTAGTCCAGTGTGATGTTGTTAACGGTTTTTACATATAAGCCGTAATCACCTTGGTCGCCTGCTATAAGCTCTGCATCAAGAAGAGCTTCGCCTACGATTGTTTTATCGGTTTTAACAATAAAAGCGGTTTTGTTGCCGTTTAAATCGGTAACCGTAAAGTTGAATTGCGTTTTACCCTCTCCAACAACAGTTGCTTCGTTGGAAGAATCGGTAGTAGAAACAGGTGGCTCTGTTTCATCAGGGGCGTTATTGTTGTTGCATCCAACGAATAGTGCAATAGCCGCAATAAGCACAGCGCAGAGAAGCAACGACAAAACTTTTTTGAATTTTGTTTTTTGCATTTTTGTTTTCTCCTTTTAAATGTATTTCTCTTTTTGATTTCGTAACCGGCGCTCGCGGTTGTAAAAGAAATATAAAAGAGCTTTTGTTATCGGGTATTTCGACTTTGCGCACCTGTTATCACCTTCTCGGATTTCTCCAATGGCGTTTCTTCCGTTTGCGGCGCGGAATAGATAAAAGGCATTTTTGCGCATCACGGCGGCGGGCCCGTACAGGAGTTGCACCTGTTTCCCCTCTAACACACAGTATTATATCATTTCTTCCCCATAATTCAACAAGTTTTTCGTTGATGGTGATATAAAATATAAAAAAATTCGGGAGGTTTAAAATATGCCGGTAACAATAAAATACAAGGATGAATGTTTGATGGCTTTTATAAAAGGTGAAATAGACCACCATACAACTCCTTCTATAAGAGAGCAAATAGATGATGCTTTTATAAGCAACGAAAGCATAAAAAAGGTTGTTCTTGATTTTAAGGATGTAACATTTATGGATAGCTCGGGAGTAGGATTGGTTATGGGGAGATACAGGCTTATTTCACAAAAAAAAGTTTGCCTCGTAGTTGATAATCTTTCATCGAGAGACTATAAAATTATGAAAATGTCAGGCATAGAAAAATTGGCTGAAGTAAATCAAAAACAGGAGAGTGAAGATAAATGAAAAAAATAAATCAATTAAAAATGGTTTTTGACAGTTGCTCTGTTAATGAGAGCTTTTCAAGAGTTGCAGTGGGAGCATTTTCATCTCAGCTTGATATGAATATTGATGAATTGGGAGATATAAAAACAGTTGTAAGCGAGGCGGTAACAAATTGCATTGTTCATGCATATCGCAATCAAATAGGTAATATCTACATAACTTGCACCGTGTTTGAAGAGGGCGTTATTCGTATTTCCGTAAGGGATAAGGGTTGCGGTATAGAGGATGTGAAAAAAGCTATGGAACCACTCTACACAAGCCTGGGCGGAGATCGCTCGGGACTGGGCTTTTCTGTAATGGAAAGCTTTTCTGATAAGCTTCGGGTGCGCTCAAAGGTAGGCGTTGGCACAACTGTAATAATGGAAAAGAAAATAAAGGGTAAAATAAGATGAACCCAAGGCAAAGTCTTATAGAAGATAATTTAGGGCTTGTTCATTCCTGTGCCGCCAAATTTAAAGGTAGGGGAGTTGAATATGATGATTTGTTTCAGGCAGGGTGCGTTGGGCTTATAAAAGCGGCAGATGGTTTTGATGAGTCGCTGGGATATGTTTTTTCAACATATGCAGTTCCGGCAATTTTAGGGGAAATTAAAAGAGTTTTTCGCGATGGCGGAACTGTTAAGGTGAGTAGGGCAATCAAGGATAAGGCAAGGTTTGTTCGTTGCGAGGCAGAGAAAATGTCGATTGAACTTAACAGAGAGCCTACCGTTGCAGAATTGTCTCAAGCTTTAGATATATCGCCTTGTGAAGTGAGCGAGCTTTTAATGGTGAATCTGCCTGTTATTTCCCTAACATCTCCGCAAAATGAGGAGGAAGAAAAGCAGCTTGATGTTCCTGTTGAAAGCGAAGAGGAAAGAATTGCGGAAAAACTATCTTTAGATGAATGCATATGTTCTTTGGATGAACGGGACAGGCTTATTATAGAATTAAGGTATTTTAAATCTAAGACTCAAAGCTATGTTGCAAAAATGTTGGGTATGACTCAGGTTCAGGTATCCAGGAGGGAGAAAAAAATCCTAAAAGAAATAAGAGATAAGTTAACAGCTTAAATCAGTTATCACAACATAACAAAAATAAATCTAAACACGGGTGAAAGAATGTTGAAAATGATAATGCAAAAAATGGTAAATATACTTGAAAAAAAACGACAGTTGGTATAAAATATATTCGGTAAAAAATTAACAAACATAAAGGAGTAAAAATCATGGGACTTTTAAACAAAAAAACAGTTGATGATATCAACGCAAAAGGCAAAAAAGTGCTTGTTCGTTGCGATTTTAACGTTCCGCTTAAAGAGGGCGTTATTACAGACGAAAACAGAATAACAGCAGCGCTCCCCACAATTCAAAAGCTTCTTGCAGATGGTGCAAAGGTTATTCTTTGCTCTCACCTCGGCAAAGTTAAAAACGGACCCAACGAAAAAGAATCCCTTGCTCCAGTAGCAAAAAGGCTTTCCGAGCTTCTCGGCAAAGATGTTGTTTTCGCTGCAGATGATGTAGTAGTAGGCGAAAATGCTAAGAAAGCAGTTTCTGAAATGAAGGAAGGCGATGTTGTTCTTCTTCAGAACACTCGTTTCCGTCCTGAAGAAACAAAGAACGGCGAAGCATTCTCAAAAGAGCTTGCATCTCTCTGCGATATTTATGTTAACGATGCTTTCGGTGCAGCTCACAGAGCTCACTGCTCAACAGTTGGCGTTGCATCCTTCGTAGAAGAGGCAGCAGTAGGCTACCTTATGGGTAAAGAGCTTAAATATCTCGGTAACGCAGTTGAAGATCCTCAGAGACCTTTCGTTACAATTCTTGGCGGTGCAAAGGTTGCAGATAAGCTTAATGTTATTGAAAACCTTCTCAACAAGGCAGATACTCTTATCATCGGTGGCGGTATGGCATACACATTCCTCGCTGCAAAGGGCTACGGTGTAGGCACTTCTCTCCTTGATGAAACAAAGATTGATTATTGCAAGGATATGCTTGCAAAAGCAGAGGAAAAGGGCGTTAAAATTCTTCTTCCTGTTGATGTTACAATTGCTAAGGATTTCCCCAATCCTATTGATGCAGAAATTGAAGTTCAGGTATGCGATGCAGATAAAATCCCCGCTGATATGATGAGCCTTGATATTGGTCCTAAAACAGCAGAGATGTATGCAGAAGCAGTTAAATCTGCTAAAACAGTTGTTTGGAACGGACCAATGGGTGTGTTCGAGAACCCCATTCTTGCAAAGGGTACAATCGCAGTTGCTAAATCTCTTGCAGATACCGATGCAGTTACAATTATCGGTGGTGGCGATTCTGCAGCAGCAGTTAATACTCTTGGCTTTGGCGCAAAGATGACTCACATCTCTACAGGTGGCGGCGCTTCTCTTGAGTTCTTAGAAGGAAAAGCACTTCCTGGTATTGAGGCTGTTAACGACAAATAATTAAATTAACGTGAAATAAATAATGTGAAAGGATTTATAGATATGGATAAATCACTTCGTAAAGCAGTTATCGCAGGTAACTGGAAAATGAATAAAACTCCTGATGAGGCTAAGGCAATCATCAGCGAAATGAAGCCTCTTGTTGCAGGTGCAGATTGTGATGTTGTTCTTTGTGTACCTTACATTGATATTTTTGCTGCTCAGGAAGCTGCTGCAGGCTCAAATATCAAAATCGGTGCCGAAAACTGCCACTGGGCAGAAAGCGGAGCTTTTACAGGCGAGGTTTCAGCACCTATGCTTAAGGCTATCGGTGTTGAGTATGTTATCATCGGTCACTCCGAAAGAAGACAGTATTTCGGCGAAACTGACGAAACAGTTAACAAAAGAGTACGTGCTGCTCTTGACAGCGGTCTTACAGTTATTCTTTGTGTAGGCGAGCTTCTTGATGAACGCAAAAAAGGCGTTACTATGGAAGTTGTTCGTTCACAGACAAAGATTGCTCTTCAGGGTGTTTCCAACGAAGAGCTTGACAGAATCATCATTGCTTACGAGCCTGTTTGGGCTATCGGCACAGGCGAAACAGCAACTGCTGAGCAGGCTGATGAGGTTAACCACGCTATTCGTGAGGTTCTTGGTGAAATTTATTGTCCCAAGTGCGCAAGTCGCGTAACAATTCAGTACGGTGGTTCAATGAACGCTAAAAATGCTGCAGAGCTTCTCAGCAAGGTTGATGTTGACGGCGGTCTTATCGGCGGTGCATCACTTAAAGCAGAGGATTTCTCTGTTATTGTAAAAGCAGCAAGCAACTGATTATAAAACAGGGCAGGCAATATGTCTGCCCACTGTTTTGTTTATGGTGGAAAGAAACTTATAACACGTTAAATCCACTTACTCTATATTTTGAAAAGGCAGGAAATATAAATGTCCAAAAAAGTACTTCTTGTTGTAATGGATGGTATCGGCTATTCCAAAACAGGCTTAGGCGATGCAGTTACACTTGCAAACACCCCCGTGCTTGACAAACTTCTCAAAGAGTGTCCCAATGTTCGTCTTAAGGCCCATGGTGCCGCAGTAGGACTCCCGTCTGATGATGATATGGGTAACAGCGAGGTTGGTCACAATGCCCTTGGAAGTCGGAGGCCAAGCGGTCTTAGGAAGA
>JAZUOA010000185.1:0-8006 GCA_045604445.1 Acutalibacteraceae bacterium | reverse complement strand
AAGGCCTTCACCTGCAATCATACCCGAGCAGAAAAGAATACCATCGTTAACAATTTCCTCCTTGTGTTCTGCTTTTTTACCCTTAAGCTTATCAAGGGCAAGTCTGATAAGGCCGCCCACCATAATGCAGGCATTAAGCTGAACAGGAAGATAAACACCGATTGCAAAGGGAAGCACGGGGATGCCGATAAGCTCAACTGCAATTGCAATAAATACGCCGATGAACACAAGACCCCAGGGTAAATCACCGCCCATAACGCCTTCAACTATAAGCTTCATGAGAGTTGCCTGAGGAGCACCAAGCTCATCTGAACCAAAGCCCCAAGCGGAATCAAGAAGGTAAAGAGTGCCACCGATTGCAAGAGCTGATGCAACAACACCGATAAGCTCGCCTGTTTGTTGCTTTTTGGGAGTTGCGCCTAAAATATAACCTGTTTTAAGGTCTTGAGATGTGTCGCCTGCAATAGCTGAAACGATGCAAATAATTGAGCCGATTGCAATTGCACTGCACATACCGGCAACGCCATCTGCGCCTGTTAACTTAAGAATAAGCGTTGCAATTAAAAGGGTTGCAATTGCCATACCTGAAACGGGGTTGTTGCTGCTACCGACCAGGCCAACCATTCTTGAAGAAACGGTTGCAAAGAAAAAGCCGAAAATAACAATTATAAATGCACCTAAAAGGGAAACAGGGATTGCAGGGATTAACCAGATAAGTATTGTGAGCACAAGAATTGCAATAATAACTATTTTAAGGTTAATATCCTTTGCAGTGCGCTCTTGGGATGTAGCGCCAGCACCCTTCATGCTTTTCATTGCACCGGTAAAGGTTTTTATAATAAGGGGCAGGGATTTGACAAGGCTTATAATACCGCCTGCTGCAAGAGCACCTGCACCGATGTAGCGGATATATGTGCTCCAAATGGCGCTTGCTCCACCATTGGCAAAGAGTTCATTTATGGAAACTGTTCCTGGATAAAGGGTGATTTCAGAGCCAAACAGCACAATTAAGGGGATAAGAACAAGCCAGCTGAGCACACCACCGGCAAACATATATGAGGAAATTCTTGCTCCGCAAATATAGCCAACACTCATAACCGCAGGATAAATCTGGGTTCCTATTTCGCCTGCAAAACCTTTAACACGGAAAGAGATTTCGCCCGAAACAAGCTTAAGACCATCAATAATGAATTTGAAAAGTGCGGCAAAGCCCATACCTGCAAAAACTGTTCCGGCGCTTGCGCCACCCTTTTCGCCTGCTAAAAGCACCTCAGCGCAAGCAGTTCCTTCAGGGTAGGGGAGAGTGCCGTGTTCCTTAACAATAAGAGCATTTCTGAGGGGAATCATAAAGAAAACACCTAAAAGACCGCCGATAAGGGCGATGAGAGTGATCTCCAAAAGATCCGGCTTATCCATTTTTCCCTCTGCAGCCCAAAGGAAAAGAGCAGGGAGAGTGAAAATAGCACCGGCTGCCAAGGATTCGCCTGCAGAACCAATTGTTTGAACTACGTTGCTTTCAAGAATTGAATTCCTGCGCATAAGAATGCGAATAACGCCCATAGCAATAACTGCGGCAGGGATTGATGCGGAAACGGTCATACCAACGCGAAGACCAAGGTAGGCGTTAGCAGCACCGAACACAACTGCTAAGATTATACCCATAACTATAGAGGTAACAGTAATTTCCGGAGTTACCTTTTCAGCAGGGATATATGGTTTAAAATTGTTTTTGTTATCCATACTTTCTCCAATCTATCGGCATAAGCCGATATTTTATATTCGATTCATTTTACCATAATTGTTTATTAAAAACAATATGATATTTATTTCAATTCTGCCAATATCTTCAATAAAAGATTAAAAGTGTTTTCTGTTGAAGAAATTGCAAGCTTTTCGTTAACTGTATGCACATCATAAAGAGACGGACCTATGGCAATGCAGTCAAAATCATCAATCTGAGAAGCAAAAACACCACATTCAAGACCTGCATGTATGGCTTCAATTTTTGGATTCTTACCATAAAAATCGACGTAAACACTTTTATAAATTTCTCTTAAAGAAGAATTTTCCTTATACTCCCAAGGTGGATAGTGGCCGAAAGTTTCCGTTTGCCAATTGATTTTTTCAAAAAATGAAATAAGGCATTCTTCTAAATCTGAAAGTCCTGAATTTTTATTGCTTCTCAAAGCAAAATGAAGAGTGATTCTATCTTCATTTGTTTCAAAAACACCAAGATTTGTTGAAGTTTCAACAAGTCCGTCAATTTCACGGCTCATTTCAATAACACCATCAGGAACATTGGTTACAGTGTGGATGATATTGAGCTTTGTTTCGTTGCCGAAAACAGTATATTCTCCCTTTTGACCGATTTCAACTGAATATGAAAAATCGGGCTCGTTAGAATAAACAGACTTAATATACGAAAGGCTTTCCTCTGCTTTTTTACAGAAAAGCTCGGGCTTGTATGCCAAAAATTCAATTTTGCATCGGTTGGGAATGGCGTTTAATTTATCGCCACCGTTAAAGCTGATGATATCAAATTCATCGGTGCAAGCAAGGTACCGGAATAAATCTCCTGAAAGCTTGTTGGCATTAATTCTGCCTTTGTGAATTTCAACACCGGAATGCCCGCCCAAAAGCCCTCTTAAATTAACGGTAACCTTAGTTCCGCTTTTTGTTTGCTTGTTTAAGGGAGCGTAAACCTTTAAATCGCTTCCGCCTGCGCAGGATACGGTAACAGTGTCATCCTCTTCGGAATCGAGATTTATCATTCTTTTTGCGGATAAAACATTCATATCCAGCTTTCTTGCGCCAATCATACCGATTTCTTCATCGGAGGTAAAAACCGCTTCAATCGGCGGATGTGGAAAATCTTCGCTTTCGAGAATTGCAAGAATCATAGCAACAGCTATGCCGTTATCAGCACCCAAAGTGGTATTTTTTGCCTTTATAAAGTCACCATCAACAAAAACTTCAATACCATTTTCCTCGAAATCAAAAGAAGAATCTTCTGTTTTCTGGCAAACCATATCAAGATGGCCCTGTAAAATAACAGGCTTGGAGTTTTCGTAGCCTTTTGATGCAGGTTTAAAAATGATAACATTATCTGCATCATCTGCAATGTATTTAAGGTTGTGGTTCACTGCAAAGTTTCTGCAAAATCTTCTCATGCCACCCATATTTTCAGAGCCGTGGGGCACATCGCAGATTTGTTCAAAATAACAGAAAACCCGTTCGGGTTTTAAGGAGCTGAGTTTGGTCATTTTTACCTCCTGCATTTTGGAATGATGTGATATTATACCAATTAACAGGATATCTGTCAAATAAGAAAGCGGTGTTATGAGGCAGACCGGAAAAATTCTGACGAAAATAAATCAGCTGCAAGTTTTTTCACTTGCAGCTGATTTAAATAACATTGTTGGAGTTTTAAAACACCTAAGGCGCAGGTGAATCACTCTGCAGTTAACGCATCCTCCATACTTAAGAAAACCGGTTTGGAAACAGTTGCTTCTTGCCGGGTTAAAAGCTCACGGTCATTGATATCGAGAATTCCGTCAGAATTCAGGTCGCAAGAGTATTTTTCGAAAAGCGATAGCTTGTTCTGGTTGATTAAACCTTTTTTCAGTGCAGATATATCCGTTTCGGTAAACGCAATGCCGTCGCAATCAAAATCGCCTTTTAAATAAACCTCAAGCTTTTCTATATGACCATTGATTAAACGTTGCATTAAAGTTGCGTCAAGAGCATCCAGGCAACCATCGCCGTTAATGTCCCGATGCAGCATATTTATGTAATCCTCGCGGTCATAATTTTCGGAAAGAACAGTGTTTATCAGCTGTTGATAATCGTTTACATCAACGTCCTCGTCTTCGTCAACATCGCCTATTGAGATAAGAGAATATTGTCCTGTTTTATCAACAGGTGTTACATTATAATCACCGCTCAAGTCAAATACCGGTGCAGAACCTGTTACATTGGATTTCTGTCCCCAAAGCTGTTCTGTGCTTGCTCCTTGGAGCAAATAAGCTACCTCACCGCTTGCGAACTGCTTAACGGTTTTGCCCTCAGTTGCGTTTGCTACATCTTCTGTATTTGAACCTGTTGCTGTATTTCCGATACCATATTGGGTAATTCCTTGGCCATCTGTTGCAGATTCTGTAAGGTAATAGCAATTTATAAAAGAACCGTTGCTGTTTGCGGAGCCTGCAATACCACCGATATAATTATCGGCATTTACTTTACCTGTATTGTAACAATTTTTTATATACCCTTCGTTGTAGCCGGTTATACCGCCTGCAAAGGAGCTTCCTTTGGCAACAATGCAGAAGCTATAGCAGTTTTCTATTGTGCCTGCGTTATAGCCGCTAATTCCGCCCACATACTCATTGCCGCAGAAACAGGAGCAATCAATGCCCACCCTTTTGATTACTGCATTTGAGTCGGTGTAACCGAAAAGTCCGCCGTAAGAAAGGGTTGAATCATTCATATAAAGCCCGTTAATCGTATATCCTCGGCCATCAAAATAACCGCTATATTTATTTGTTGTGCTTCCTATTGGTGTCCAGCTTCTGAATGAGGAGGTGTCAGTTGCTGTTACACCATAGCTGGTAAGAACACCGTTGTTATCTGTAATATCGCAGGTTAAAACCGCGTTGGCAGTAACATTACCGTTGTTCACATAATTTCTGAACCAGTGGAGTTCACCTGCATTGGAAATTTCATAAACGTTTTCAAAGCTGCCATCTCCGTTGAGGTCGTATTTATTGGTTGTAAGCTCCGGGGGTGTGCATCTTCCGCACATATCACAGAAACCGTTAGTTTGAGTTGCATTGCAAATATCGCTTTCTTTCTGAGCAAGAGCCTTGAAATTAGAACGGATTGTATCAACATTACCGGTAGTCATATAATAACAATAGGAAATTGGCGTGTAACTTTGGAAATTAAATGAACCAACTACTCCTATGTAGGAAGTAGCATCTTGTTTATCAATAGAATTTCCGCTATCGTCTGTTATTTTAGTTATAGTATCTCGTTGGTATACACCCGGATGGAAATTGGTCTGCCCCGGAGCATATAGTCCTATACCATAGCCGCCTTCTCCGTCACCGACAAATGCCCCCCAATTCTCGTTACAGTCGTAATACTGATCCGGCGCTGTTCCCCAAAAAGTCAGATCTGTAAGGGTTGTTTTTGCATTGCTATCTGACCAGGCTTCTCCTCCTGTATAGTAAACAAAATTGTTAAGAGCTTCTACACAATAGAACGCCGGGAATTCCTGGTCAGTTGTAACTGACGGATATCCTGAATAATCAACAAATCTACAGGTTGCTCTAACAAGACCATCTTCAAGCGTGTACCATGCTTCCATATAAGAAGGTGTAATATAATCTGCGCTTTTTGCCCAGTCAAGAGGTGTGCACTTTATATAAATTTCGTTATCAGTTATCTGCAAATCAACAATTTTACTTGCTTCATTATTGATGTTACCGCCCTGAACAGGGTTATAGGGCCAAATAGCCTCACCATAATATCCCGGCTCATAAGAAGAATCTCCCGTACCGTAGTAAGACTGTTGAACAAGGCGTCCTGTGTCATGACAGTTAATTAAGTTTACATTGCTTTGGGTTGTATAGTCATCTGTCGTGGTCGTGTTTCCTAACCCGGGGAATAAACCACCTAATATACCACCTAACGACCCTCCGGTTGTTGTAGTTGTCTGGCCATCATAGTCTTCATAAAATCCAACCTCTATGGGTGCAGTGTCATCGCTATTGCTTTTTGCTGCCACAACATTGTTGGTATTATCTACCATATATGTAAGTGCACCACCCCAATCCAAGTCAATTCCTATTGTATAATCGGTGTTTTCGTTTCCAAGATACACCATATTCTCAGAATCACCTATATTGGTTTCGTTCGATAAATCAATAGAGCTTAACTCAAAATTCATAAACTCGTTGTTAAGAGGGGTGAATTTTACAGAAGTAACAGTGCTCTGAGTTGTTCCGTTGATAAACCCATCAATATAGCCTGAAAAACATCCGTTTTCAGAAGGCTCTAAAAAAAACTCTTCGGTAGTTCCGTTAAAATCCAGTTCACCTTTAACATAGGCATCAGACGAATATCCTATCTCATACCGATTGAAATTTGAATCAGTTTTATTTATGGCATATTCATAGTTTGCCATTGAAACCATAGTTTCAGAACCATTTAATAGGAAGGTTTGGTCAACTGAAGCTTCTACATTTACTGTAAAATCAGCGGATTTGTCACCATAAGTAACAGTTACCGTTTGTGACCCTGATTCAGTAAATACACTTGGAGAACAATTGAAACCCTCGTCAAGATTTTCGGTTGCTCCGCCGGGGTATGTAACACCAATAACCAAGCCTTTTGTGTTAATTTTTTCGCCTAATGTATAGGCCTTTTTAAGCGGCTCAGAAATAATTGTCAAATTTTCCAGGTTTATCGGTTCCCATTTTGGATACAAAGAGTAACTTGATGTAGCAATTTCAGTGTCTGCGGTTATTTTCTCTCCTGTTCCGTCAGGTCCGGTAAACCAACCTGTAAAAACAAGACCCTCTCTTTCGAGAGTCGGCAGTTCGCCGTAAACCGAGCCTGAAGAATATGTATAAGTTTTTCTGTATTCAAGGTCCTTTGAATATTCGTAAACCTCTGTTTCGCAAATTCTTATATCTGAAACCGTGGCAAATGTATCCGGCTGGTTGTTATCAAATCTCACTTGAATATATTCCGCATATTCGGGTGTTGTAAAATTTCTTACGCTAAGACCATAATTTGTTGCAGGATAACAAACGTTATCTTGTAAAGTTCCGCTTGCATCATAATAGAAAACAAATGCATCAAAACCTTGGGTTGCACCTTCAGCATATGCAACAGAAAAAGTAAAAGTGTATTCGGTATTGGGTTTAACGGGCATTGAATAAAATCCTGCAATTGAAGGCGAGTAAGCGGTATAGGTTTCGGCTCCATTGGTAGATGTGTTAACAAGAGTAAAACTACCGGACGCAATATCCTTTGTTAATTCACCTGATGTACCGGAACAAACTGCTCCTGAATTTGCATTGTTTGCCCATTGCTCGAAAACAAAGAGGTTGTTAAATGTGAGCTCGTAAATATTTGAAGCCGCCAAAACAACAGGGTTTAATAAATTTACAGCAAGTAAAACCATGCCGGTAAATATTACAGCGATTTTTTTAGAAAGATTTCTCATACAAAACCATCCTTTTTGATTTTTGAGCATATTAACTATCATTTTACTATATTATTGTTTATAAAACAAGGAGCGTTTTTAACAAAAAATATCGTCAGGTTATGGTAGTCTTGAAATCAATGCGAAAGCATTTTTGATACACACCTAAAGGTGTGATGATATACAGTCCTGACGGACTGATGAGATACAAAGGCGACAAGTCGCCCTTGATGATATGCCATTGATTTCGCAATGGATAAAAAAAGAACTAAGCGAAAGCTTAGTTCTTTTTTGGCTGTTACGAACAATTTAGATGCCAACTCAAAGTTGTTCTTTTGCAAAGTCGATAAGCCGTAAAAGCTCATTTTGTTTTTCCTGCAGTTTTGATACTAACTCTAATTCTCTTTTGTTTTCCCTAAGAAAAGTATAGAGGAGATAATACCTATACCAAAGTCCGTATAAAAACCAAATTTCTTTCTGTAATTCTTCTGTACTCATATTATTGCCACCTTTCTTTTTTTGTAACAACAATTATGCACACTAATTGTTATAAGTCCAGAGAATTTTCACAGAAATAATTCTGTTGACATTCTATTGCATGTGTGTTAGAATTCTAATAGAACCCAAAGAAAAGGTGGTAGAATTCTATGGATTATGAAAAAATTATTGTTGAATTATTATCCCGCATTCAAACACTCGAGGAACAAGTGGCTTTTCTTATGACAGACAAAGAAAATCAACAAAAGAAAGAAACTACTAAAATGACAACAAATGATATTCGTGAATATATTAA
>JAZUOA010000184.1:0-8683 GCA_045604445.1 Acutalibacteraceae bacterium | reverse complement strand
CTAAGACCGCTTGGCCTCCGACTTGTTGAATACTCACTTGAAATTGAAGAAAACATTGTGACAGAGCAGCTTTCTGACTGGTGCAAGCCCTTTAAACTGAAAAAAAGAATGGTTTCAGACGGTTCTTATGAGGAGTTGCCTATTGGCGAGCCCTCATATCTTTACGGAATTAACGAACCAACCAACGTAAAAGCTCCTGAAAAGCTTACCCCCTTTGATAAGGTTGGAGAGGAAATAACCTTAGATGAATTTGTTGCTCAATTTACTCTCGACGAGCTTATGTATATAGTTGGCGGTCAGGGCCCCACAGGTGTTTGCAACACAGGCTGCTTCGGAGGAATTGAAAGACTTTCTATCCCTGCCGTTCCAACCGCAGACGGACCTGCAGGTTTGCGCCTCAATGTTGAAACAGGAATCCCCACAACCGCATGGCCATGCGCAACACTTTTAGCCTGCACATGGAATCCTGATCTCGCTTTCAAGGTTGGTGTTGGCGGAGGTGCTGAAATCCGCGAAAACAATTTAGGTGTATGGCTCTCCCCTGCGCTTAACATCCATCGTGATCCTCTTTGCGGAAGAAACTTCGAATATTATTCAGAAGACCCGTTAATTGCAGGTAAATTCGCTTCAGCTGTAACAAGAGGTGTTCAGTCTCAAAAGGTTGCTGTTTCTATCAAGCATTTTGCATGTAATAACAAAGAGGCTAACCGCTTCGCAAGTGATTCAAGAATTTCCGAAAGAGCATTAAGGGAGGTTTACCTCAGAGGCTTTGAAATTGCTGTTAAAGAAGGCGATCCTTGGACGGTTATGAGCTCTTACAACCTTATCAACGGTCAACATACCTCTGAAAGCTACGAGCTTCTTACAGGCATTCTACGCGATGAATGGGGCTACAAAGGAATGGTAGTTACCGATTGGGGTGTTAAAAATGACCCCGTAAAAGAGGTTAAAGCCGGCAACGATATGAAAATGCATTGCGGTTATCCCGAGGATTTGAAAAAGGCATACGATGATGGTGAATTGACAAGAGAAGATTTAGAGCTTTGTGTTAAAAGAATCCTTGAAATGTTTTTGAAATTAGTTTAATGGTGATAATATGAAAAACTCAATTTTCGACCATATAATCCACGGCGGAGATTATAATCCTGATCAATGGATTTATACGCCCGAAATTTGGGATGAGGATATGCGCTTAATGAATCTTGCTCATATAAACAGCGCAACTGTTGGTATATTCTCATGGGCAATGCTTGAGCCTGAAGAAAATGTATATAATTTTGAATGGCTTGATAATCTCCTTGATAAACTGTATAAAAATGGTAAGGCTGTTATTCTTGCAACTCCTTCGGGCGCTCGCCCTAATTGGTTGGCGCAGAAATATCCTGAAGTATTAAGAGTTGAAGAGAGCGGCATTCGCAACGAATACGGAGTTCGCCACAACCACTGCCTTACCTCTCCCGTTTATCGCGATAAGGTTAGAAGCATCAACCGCCTGTTAGCAGAGAGATATAAAGACCATCCAGCTGTTAAAATGTGGCATATTTCAAATGAATATTGCGGAGAATGCCATTGCGAGCTTTGCCAAGAGGCTTTCAGAAAATGGCTAAAAAAAGAATATCATAACGATCTTAATGAACTGAATTTTAAATGGTGGAACGGCTTTTGGAGCCATCAGATTACTGATTGGAGCCAGATTAACTCTCCAAAATTCCGTGGTGAAAACCATGTCAGCGCAATGAAGCTTGCCTGGAGAAGATTTGTTTCAGAAAGCCATATTTCATTTTTCGAAAACGAAATTGCCCCATTGAGAGAAATAACTCCTGATATCCCGATTACAACAAACTTTATGAAAATGTATGACGGAATTAACTATCAAGATTTTGCAAAAAAGCTTGACCTTGTTTCTTGGGATAACTATCCCTCCTGGGACAAAGGGAATAATATAAACGAAGCTCTTGATACAGCTTTTGTTCATGATACTTTCAGAACAATGGGTGGCGGAAAACCATTCTTTTTAATGGAAAGCACACCATCACTTGTTAACTGGCACGACGTTAACAAGCTCCCCTATCCCGGAAGGCAGGAGCTTTCCTCAATTCAGGCTGTTGCCCACGGCGCCGACAGCATACAATACTTTCAATGGAGAAAAAGCCGAGGAGGTCATGAAAAATTTCATGGAGCAGTTGTTGATCATTGTGGTCACGAAAACACCAGGGTTTTCAATGAGGTTACTCATCTAGGAAAAAATCTTGAAAAGCTTTCAGATGTTGTCGGAGGCGCTTGCAACAGCAAGGTTGCGATTATTTATGATTGGGAAAATTCTTGGGCTGTTAAAGCATTTTGTGGCTTTAATAATCTAAAAAGAGATTATTACCATGAATGCACTAAATGGTATACGCCCTTTTGGAAAAAAGGTATTTCAGTTGATATAATTGCAATGGACGATGACTATTCAAAATACGATTTAATTATCGCACCTTTCCTATATATGCTGAAGGACGGAACAATTAAGAGAATTGAAACATATGTTAAAAACGGCGGTAACTTTGTTTTGGGTTACCTTTCCGGAATGGTTGACAAGGATGACCTTTGCTACCTGGGCGGTTTCCCCGGAAATGAGCTTAAGGATGTTTTCGGAATCTGGGTTGAAGAAACAGATTCGCTTCCTGAAGGAATGAAAAACGCTGTTTCATACAATAACAAAATCTATAATGCTATAGATTTTTGCGATATTCTACATTCAAATTCAGCGGAGGTTTTAGCAGAATACCAAAATGATTTTTACAAAAATACTCCTGCAGTAACAAAAAACAACTATGGTAATGGCTTGGCCTACTATTGTGCATTTGCAAATGAAGGTGTTTTTTTCTTTGATTTTGCAGAAATGCTTATAAAAGAATCAGGAATTGTACCGGATACAGATATAACGTTTGATTCAGGAATAAGCATAAGAAAGCGCGGAGATATTATTTTTATTATGAATTTCGAGGATAATGTAGCTAACATTTATCTTGATAAAGATTATAAAAATATTTTAACCGGTGAAGCTGTAAACGGAACAATTCCCTTAGATAAATGTGGATATATTATTTTAAGGTAAAAAAATGCTACTGTCATGAAGACAGTAGCTTTTTTACTGATTTAAAATCGGAAAACCGTTTTCATCCCACTTAACTTTTCTGATTCTCGCACTTCTGCAGGGGTCATAAAGAGAATCCTCACCTGAAAAACCGCATTTTCCGCTAAAACATTTTTCATCACGGGAATGATAAACAAAAACCCACTCTCCTTTTTCATTTTTAACAAATGAATTGTGACCGGGTCCATATTCTCCAATTAAATTATCTGATGTAAGAAGCGGTTTATCCAGCTTCGTCCAACTATTGATATCATACAAGTCAGCATTTACATCGGCATAAATAAGCCCAATACAATATTCAGGCCCCGTTGCAGAAGCAGAAAATGTAAGAAAAACTTTTCCGTTCTCAATCATTACAGCAGGACCCTCGTTAACGGGAATACGAACTTTCTCCCAAGCATATTCGGGTTTAGTTATAAGAAGAGCGGGAGCAGATATTTTCCAAGGCTCATTTACATCAATGGGAGCTAAATAAACATTAGAATTGCCTCCATTTTGAGCCCATGTAACAAAAGCCTTACCTTTACATTCAAAATAAGTCATATCAAGCGAAAAACCCTTGAAAGAAAAACCATCGTTATCAGAAGCTGAAAACTTGCCTTTATCAATCCACGCGTCATTATAAGGATCATTTCCGCTGCACATTATTATATGGCAATCAATATCCCAAACATTATCCGAACTGCCGCTCGCTGCAAAAAGAACATACCATTTCCCGCCAATTTTATGAATCTCAGGAGCCCATATAAAGCGAAAAGCTGAATTTGAATCACATTGATGCCAAATAACCTTCTCATCGGCAAATGCTAAATCCTCAATAGTTTTTGCTCTTCTGAGAATAATCCTATCATAGCCGTTAACATCATTTCTGCCATACATCGGAAAAGAAGCGGTAAAATAATAAAAGCCATCATCCCCTCTTGTTATGAAAGGATCAGCTCTGTCTTTAATAAAAATATCAGTTTTAGCGCTCATGGTATCACCCCTTTAAAGGACAATGTAAATATAACATATATAAAAAGCATTTTCAAGAAACTATTGAGCTAAGAGAAAATCTGTTGTATAATTTGAAAGGAATTTAATGTTGAGTAAAAAGGAAAAAATATGACTATAAAAACATATAATTTTTTACCAAAGGAAGCAATTGAAATAAGAATAACCGTTTTCGTTGATGAGCAGGGCTTTGTAGATGAAATCGATGATATTGATGGTATCGCAACTCACCTATTGTTATTTGATGAAAACAACTCTCCTATTGCTACTTGCAGAATTTTCGAAAGTGATACAAGAGAGGTTTTCATACTTGGAAGGCTTTGCGTTTTAAAAGAGCACCGCTCAAAAGGCTTAGGGAGTTTTGTTTTAAAGGAAGCCGAAAAAACGGCTAAAACAAAAGGCGGCAAATCCCTTATACTTCACTCACAACTACATGCCAAAAGCTTTTACGAAAAATCAGGCTACAGACAATATGGTGAATTGGAATACGAGCAAAACCAACCTCATATTTGGATGAAAAAAGAGTTATAAAAACATAAACCCCATCACTAAAAAGTGATGGGGTGAGCTTTTACTTGCTTTCAAACATAAAAATCAAAGCTTTTTCACCATCAGGAAGCTCAATTTTCAAGCCATCGTTCATTAGCTCTTTACCTGTTAAAGTAAATATTTTTTCAGGATTATCTATATCATAAACATTATACAGCGTTTTAGTGTTAAGACCATTAAGCCTTAATATATATTCGGTTTCAAAAACGTTTGCGCGCTTATATACGAAAGCTGTGCCCGAAGAACTGTCTTCCTCAGAGAACTGCATAGCAAGTATATTATTTTTAGAATAACCTCCCCATGTAAGAGGATAATAATTCTCACTCATTAGCTCTCTTTGATCCTGATACTTTGCAAAATGCTCACTAGTTACCGTGCCGAATGTTTCAAGAGTTAAGGGGATAATTGATGATCTCGCCTCATATTCACTGCCGCAGTATTTTAAAGTGCCCGTAAGCGGAAGCCACAAAGAAAGATTATAAGTTTGATTTTGTGTCGCCTCAATAACATCAGGATGGTAAGCACAATTATAATCACTTCGCCAAACAGGAACACTTCGGCGGGTCATTTCAAGATCAAGCCTTCTGCCGCCTGAAGCGCAGTTATCAATTATAAGACCGGGAATTTTTTCGCAAATATAATCCAAATATTTATAAAGGTTAGAAATATAGTGGTTTTCGCAAATTCCTTTTCTGTTATCATAAAATTCTTTATCAGCTTTTTGCCAATATTTGAGAGGTTCAAAATTGAAATCCTGACGATAAACAGTAACACCGTTTTCAACTAAAGAATTTAAAAGATATTCGCAGAAATAATCATAAGCATCATCATTCGCAAGGTTCCACATAACAAAATCCTTGTCGGTTGACACGCTCCATTCAGGGTTTTCTATAGCCTTGTTATAAAAATCACTGCCGTTATATGCTCTTTCTGGTTCATACCAAAGCACATGGCCTACACCCTTTTCTTTTGCATAAGAGGATAGCTCCTTAATTCCGTTATCATACCTTGATTTATCAGGTATCCAATTTCCAACAGATGAATACCAATCGCCATTTGTGGAGTACCAACCGGCATCCATCCAAAAATTATCTATATTTGAATAAATATTTTCATCTAAACCATTAAGCGTTTCTATTATCTGGTCAGCAGTAGCAGTTGAGGCAGGACCAGCCACCTCCATCATAGTGATTGTTTCAGGAATATTTTCAGGGTAAACACAATCACTTATCCAATTTCTAAATGTATTAAAACCCTTTAAAGCATTATCGCTGTTGTAAAAGCTTACAGAAACCAATGGTGAACGAACCTCTTCACCGGGAAGAAGGTACCCTTCGAAGCTTTCTTGTTTTATGGTAATGTCGGCATTTTGAGAATTTTTAACCATTTTAGCTTGCCATTGACCAGTCCAACCAATACCAATAACAACACCGAATTTTTCACCTAAAAGATTAAAATACGGCATATAAGCATCGCTTGATCTTCCGTTAGTAGCTGAAAACTCAGATGGGAATACACTTAAATCTTTTTTTATAAGAGAAAAGTCGCTTGCAGAATCATGACTACCGGTTGAATAATAAAGCTCTGTTTTTCCTAAATTAAACGAATCATTAAAAGCATAAAAATCAGAAATAACATCACAGTTCATTTTCATGTTATTTTTAATATATACCGTCCATTCGCATGTGGCATTTTTTTCATAAATAGTTGCTTCAACAGTTGCAACAATACCCTTGGTACCATGAGTGAGCGTTATAAAGTAAGTAACACCACCATCATAGTATTCCCCGGGCTCGCTTTCAGGTGAAATATCGATTAGCCAATTACCTAATTTATCATTAAGAGAAACACCCGCAATTTTAAAATCAAAAGGAAATTTCTTTAAGCCGTTTGAAAGCAAGAAATTCTCTTCAAACCAATTTTTACACTGTTCTTTTTCCCTTTCCGAAACCTTAATTTCACTAGCAGTTATGCTTTCAAAATTTATTGCCTTGTTACATTTATATTCATTATATTTCTCTATATTTACGTTGTAAAAGCCGCCACAACAAATAACCAAATAAACGATAGCAATTATTGCGTTAAAAGCTTTAAAATATTTGCGAGCCAGAAAAACAAAACCTACGAACAAAAAAACTGCAGCTACAGGGAAAATAATAGCATTAGCAACCGCAAAAACCAAATCAGAATTAAATAAATCTTTATTTAAAATAGCATTTGTTATCCAAATAACTGCTTGATAAGCTCCGGCACCTATAACAAAGCTAAAAACACTTTTAATAATAGAGTCAGCCTTAGAAATTGCGCTGACAAAAATCCTGGTAAACCAACCGAACGCAATGCTTCCGAGAACAGAATATAATACGCCACCGATTTCTCCGTCAATAGTTCCGAATTCATAATAAAATGCATAAGTAGCATATATAAACAGCGCCATCATGAGTATTGTTACAATTGAGTTAACCAATCTCAACACATTAAATTTTTTCATAGTTACACCCCTGAATTCTTAGTTTTAGTTTTGTTTATATAAACAAGTAATATTGAACCGATTATAGGAAAAAGCGACGCAATAAGCATACCCATCTTTAAACCTATTTCATCTGTAGATATTGAAGAAGCGCTGCTTATCGACATTGCAAACCCAGATACAGAAACCTTATCAACTATAACACCCAACAACTGCGGCGCAATAGAAGCACCTAAATCACCACCTGCCGCCATTAGAGCAAATGCAGCAACTCCCGGAGCCTTGACTCTTTCCTCCATCAAAATTAAAGTACCCGGCCATAGCATCGCGGAAAAAACACCAACCAAAATGCATGATATAAATGCAATAATAACATTTCCGGATATAGCGGTAACAATATAACACACAGCCGCTCCGCACATACTTATGAGCAAAGTTTTAGAGATATCGGGAGTAAATTTTGCATATAAGCCACGTGTAACTGCAAGCAACAACGCAAAAACAGCCAGACCTAAGATATCACCCATTGCTTTCGGTAGCATTAAAGCGTTTTCCATAAAGCTTGAAATCCAATTAGTCATTGTATTTTCAGCGGCACTTCCAAGAAAAATGCAAATAACGCATAAAACTATATTTTTACCGTTAGATTTAGATTTTTTATCATTTGAAGAAACATCCATTTCAGGAATAGGTGAAAGGAAAAACATAAGGGAAGCCACAAGTGGCAAAAAAGATAATCCGAATGCGAGATATTTCCATTTTTCTGTTCCGAAGAAAAGAAAGTAAGCAGAACTTATTAAAACTACACTGACTACTCCCCAACCATATAACGAATGTAACATACTCATATCCTTTTCAGGAGTATCAGAAGGAATAGAAGCAACAAGCGGACTTAAAAGAACTTCACAGAGTCCTGCTGCAACAGAAAAAATTACTGTACCTAAAACAAGCCCCCAAAATGCGTATTGCGGAAAAGCATCAGGTAAAATTGCATAACATAAAAGACCAATACAAGTTAAAAGAGGCATAATTCGTATTGTAAGCTTAATATTAAAATATTTTGAAAAAAAGGTGAAGATTAAATCAATTAAAAGCTGAGTACAAAAATTAACCAAAACTAAGGTTCCTAATAAAGTATAGGAAATACCATACATATCATGAAAAGTAACAAAAAGCATAGGAGGCAAAACAAACACTGATGCCATTGCTAAATATGTAAAAAAACAGGAAAAACGCGTTCTTTTATAATTCAAATTGCTCATATAAACCTCAATTATATTAAACATAGAACATTTTATAAATGGTATCACAATTAAACTAAAAATTCAATAAAATATAGCACTTAAATTTTTTATAATTTGATATCTATACCCATCACAAAACTTAGAAACTGATTATAAACAACAAATTCATTTAAATACAAAATCAAAAACCGCTGAAAGCCTTATAAATCAAGGTTTTCAACGGTTTTTTGTTTGGCAGGGGCAGTAAGAATCGAACTCACGACACGCGGTTTTGGAGACCGCTGCTCT
>JAZUOA010000183.1:0-3128 GCA_045604445.1 Acutalibacteraceae bacterium | reverse complement strand
CGTTATATCCTTATAGATAACCTTCTGAAGCTCTCCGTAAAAATAAATGAATTGCTCCATAACCTCTTTTTTTAAAGAAGCGTTAACCTGCTTTCTGTAAAAATTGATTTTTGTTTTAGAAATCAGGCATTTATAGCCGTTGTTGATAAGCTTAAGCGGAAAAAGAACATCTCCCGATGGCCAGGTTTTAACATCAACTCCACCGATTTGAACAAATGGTTCTTTTTTTATAAGCGTTCCGCAGGTTGTTGCATAAAACGGGCTTACACCGAGAATTTCAACATCCAACAAACTAATATCAACAAGTCTTACATTTGCAATTTTTTCTTTTGGCATCTGAGAATATACTTCCTCGCAAACTGTTTTACCATTAAAGTTTATGTATGCAACCTTTTCATCGAGTTTCTCCAGCATATCGGGAACAAGCTCAAAAAAGCCTTCCTCAAACATATCATCATCATGCATCATACAAATCCATTTGCCGTTTGAAAGAGAAATACCTTGATTCCAGTTCTGAAACATTCCGATATTCTCCCTATTTTCAAAAACAGAAATGTTTTTGATACCTTTAGCATTTATAAATTCTTCCAGCCTCTGAGCCTCGTTTTGTCCGTTGAAAACAATAATAATCTCAAACCGGCGATTATTATATATTTTTTCGCAGCTGTTAAGAGTTTCAAGAAGAATATCGCTTCTTTTAAAGGTTGGAATAACAATTGAAACGGTAACCGCTTCTCTGTCATATTCTCCAACAAAAATCTCCTTGCTTATGTTCTTATCCAACAAATCAAGAGATTCTGCTCTGTTTACTAAATCTATCATTTTTTACCCTTTCGGACTTTCAATTATTTTTAAATAAAGCTCTTGAAGCTTTCTTGCATTTTCTTCGTTATCATAGCCTGCTTTTTCGATTTCTTCCAAAGTATCGCGTCTGTTATTTATATCTGCCACCGCGATTTTCTTTGCCCATTCCTGTAAAGAACATTCTAAATCAATAAACGTAACAAGCCCCGTTACGTTAACATCCGAAGGAACAACCTTGGCTGAAGTAAAGCAAGGAAGTCCCGCCGCCTGAGCCTCAACGAAAACGATTCCGAGACCTTCAAACCTTGAAGGAAGAAAGAACACATCAGCCCCCTGAAGAAGCTCGTTGACATCCGAACGGTTCCCAAGCATTATCACGTTTTCTCCGATTCCCAGCTCTTCAATTTTTGAAAGCATTTCTTCCTTTAAAACACCGTCACCTATTGAAACAAGCTTTGCTTCCGGCTTTATTTTAAGAAGCTCTTTAAAAACCTCAAGCATAAATATGGGGTTTTTCTGCGGATCCAATCTACCCACACACATTAAAACAAATTTATCTTCAAGGTTTAATTCTTTGCGAATTCTTTTTCTTGTTTCTTCGTTATAACTGAATTTTTTTGCATCAATAGCATTATTGATTACTATTGCATCCCTTTTGAACATCCAATCCGCCGCAAGAGTTGAACAAGCAAAATAATCGGTGGCACATCTTCTGACATCCGAAAGATTCTTTTTTATTATAAGCTTCTGAAGAATATTCGGCTCGGTTCCGTAACCGGCATTATGAGCGTGAGCAATTCTTACGGAAATGTTATATTTCTTTGCATATTTCAATGCATCAATATTTATAAGAGATTGAAAATTGCAGTGTATTCCATCGAAATTTTTTGCGTTTTCCTTAAAGAAATTATCAAGGTTTTTATAATACTCTTTTAACCCATTATGCCTTGCCATTGAGAGATAATAAATCTTTCCGCCCAAAGCCTCGATTTCATCCTGACAAGCAATTTTTTCATTATAAACATTTAAAAAATCAAACTGAACGAGGGTTTTATCAATTCTTCGGTATTGATTCATAACAAATGATTCTGTTCCGCCATAGTATGGGGACATTCCCACCTGCAAAATTCTTATGGGCTTATTTCCCATCCGCCTCACCTCTTATGAGTTCCTCATATAATCTAATATAATTTTCAATCATACCCTCACGGGAATATTTTTCCTTAGCTTTAATTTCTATTTCGTTTGATTTTGGAATATTGAGCCTGTTTTCAACCGCTTTTTCCAATGCATCCAAATCGCCGTATTCAACAAAATCGCTGAATTCCTCTATTGCAATAACCTCGGGTGCCCCCGCCTTAAAGCCTACTATCGGTGTTCCGCAAGCAAGGCTTTCAGCGCAAATCATAGAAAAGGTTTCTCGTTTACTGGTTAAAAGAGTAATATCTGCCATTGAATAAAATTCCGAAAGCTTTATCTGGTCATTTACTCTGCCGACAAAAAGCATATTTTCAGGGAAATCCTCCCCCGCAGGCTTATCCGAACCTACAACAACAAATATGATATTCTCATTATCCGTTTTTTCAGCAAGCTCTCTTACAAAATAGCCGCCCTTATTATGGTTTTTATCTAAGCTAAAGCAAGGAGTTACATGTAAAATGATTTTTTTGTTTTCGAGCCCAAGCTCTTTTTTCAACAAAGCGCCATCGCGCTTAATAAAAACATTTTCCGTGTCTGTTCCGTTGAGAACAACTCTATGAACCTTATTTCTGAGAATTGAGGATTCTTTCGCCCTATTCATAAGCCATGGTGAAACTGAAGAAACAATAAGATTGCTTTCGAAGCTATTGAATGCACCATTCATTTTTTTCCACATAACCGCGGTTCTGTCAAGGAATAACGAGCCTGTTTCGCTTTTTAATCGGGGACATGCTCCGCAGCCATATTCATTTTTCCATTTTTCGCACTCAAAAGCATAACCGCAACCGCCCGTATACATAAATTCAGCGTGCATTGTTAAAAGGGTTTTAACTTTGTTTTTCCCCAACCATTTTAAAAGAGAATAAATGTTAACGAAGTAGCCGTTAATACAATGAAGATGAACAACATCAGGGTTTTCTTTTTTTATAACATCAATAAGCTTTTTAGTTGAAAGGCTGCAACCGCCGTACATTATTCCTGAAAGTCGGCTTAAAGCATGGTTTATATCCGCATAAAGCTCGGGGCAGGTTTTATAAACATTTTCTTCTTTTGCATAATCCGTTTTTCCTCTGCCGTAGCAAACGACAGACCGTATACCCCTTTTTTCTAACCCGCTATGTATA
>JAZUOA010000182.1:0-18296 GCA_045604445.1 Acutalibacteraceae bacterium | reverse complement strand
ATCCTTGAAGGAACGGTTTCAAATGTTCCTCCACAAGGTGGAAGAAAGCATCCTCAGCAGGAATTTATACAGATTGACACATCAAATATTCTTTTTATTTGCGGTGGTGCATTCGACGGCATTGAAAAAATAGTCGAAAAGCGTGCAGGTAATTCTGGCCTTGGTTTTGGTGCAGAAATCAAGAATAAAACAGAAATTGAGAATGAAGATATTTATTCAAAGGTTATCGCGCAAGATTTGGTTAAGTTCGGCCTTATTCCCGAGCTTGTTGGTAGAATACCTGTAATAACTTCGCTGGAAAATTTAAATGTTGATGCCCTTGTTAAGATAATTTCTGAGCCTAAAAACTCCTTGCTTAAACAGTATAAGAGCCTTTTGAAGATGGACAAGGTTGATCTTGAATTTACTGATGATGCAGTTAAACGCGTTGCCGAGCTCACAATTGAAAAAGATACCGGTGCTCGCGGTCTTCGTGGTATTATGGAAAATATTCTTATGCCTGTTATGTATTCCGTTCCGTCGGATTCTTCAATTAAAGCTGTTAAAATTACGGCAGATGTTGTTGATGGCAAGGAAGAGCCTATATATATCAAAGATGAAAAAGTAAAAGCAGAAACAGTGTAACAATAAAGTCAGGGGAGTCGTTTTCGGCTCCCCAAAATAAATATATACACTATTAAGGAAATTATATGAGCAAACAAACAGACAAAAAATTAAACGATATATCTTTGCCTATTTTGCCTTTAAGGGATTTGATGATCTTTCCGGGGCACACAGTGCGCTTTTCTGTTGGAAGATTAAAATCTAAAAAGGCGTTGAATGCTGCGGCAAATACCAATACACCGATTTTTCTTGTAACCCAAACAGATGCCTCTGTAGAAAAACCTGAATTTAAAGATTTGATGCCGGTTGGTGTGGTTGCTGAAATTGAAAGCATAGAGGCTAATAAAGATAATAATACATATGAAGTTGTAGCTAAAGGGTGCTATCGCGGTATTATAAAAACACCTCTTCGCCAGACCCCTATTTTAAAGGCAGAAATTGAACATTGTCCGGATGAATACGAAGAATATGATCAATTAAAGGAAGAAGCGCTTTTATTACAAATTAAAGATAAGCTTGAAGCATTGTTTTCTCTCGCACCCAGAATGCTTCCTCACATATTTTATAATTCAATAAAAATTGATAATCTGTCGAATGCGGTTGACTATATTTCCGGTAACCTTTTTATTGATATACAGAAGAAGCTTAAGCTTCTTAGTACCATAGATGTTTATAAACGTGCAGAAGAACTAATTCTGGTTATTATGCATGAAATTGAGGTTGCTAAAATTGAAAATGAAATCAATGATAAGGTGCAGGATATTGTTGATAAAAACCAACGAGATTATTACTTGCGTGAGCAAATAAGAATTGCATCAAACGAGTTGGGTGATGACGATTCAATTCAAGGTGAAGTTGAAAAGTTCAGAAAAAGAATTAAAGCAATTGAAACGCTTGATGAAAAATCAAAAAAGAAGCTTTTTGATGAATGTGATCGCTTTGTTAAAAGCTCACCGGGAAGTCCGGAAGCTAATGTTTCAAGAACTTATCTGGAAAGAGTAACATCGCTTCCTTGGGGCGTTTATACTGAAGATAACTTGGATGTTGCAGCTGCAAGGAAAACCTTGGAGAAAGACCATTATGGTTTAGAAGAGGTTAAGGATAGAATTCTTGAGCTTATTGCCGTGAAAAGATTCGCGCCGGATGCTAATGCTCAGATTCTTTGCCTTGTCGGGCCACCCGGTGTAGGTAAAACCTCAGTTGCAAAATCTCTTGCAAACGCATTAGGCAGAAAATATGTGCGTATTTCCTTAGGTGGAGTTCATGATGAAGCAGAAATTCGTGGCCACAGAAAAACATATATAGGCTCAATGCCGGGTAGAATTATAACTGCAATTGAGCAAGCAGATACAGCGAATCCTCTTATTTTGCTTGATGAAATAGATAAGTTAGGCAGCGATTATAAAGGTGACCCGTCATCTGCGCTTTTAGAAGTTTTGGATGGTGAACAAAACAGTACTTTTACCGATCATTATATCGAGGTTCCCTTTGATTTAAGTAAAGTTTTGTTTATTACAACTGCAAATGATGCTTCTCAGATCCCCGGTCCTCTTTTTGATAGAATGGAAATTATAGAGCTTTATAGTTATACCGCAGAGGATAAATTTAAAATTGCTAAAAAGCATCTTGTTCCAAAGCAGCTTAAAAATTATGGTCTTAACAATAAAATGATTAAGTTTACTGATGGTGCTTTGCGGTTAATAATTTCAGGCTATACCAAAGAAGCCGGTGTGCGAACCCTTGATAGAGTTATTGCAAAAATAATCAGAAAAGCGGCGGTAAGGTTTGCAGAAGGGTTTGAAGGCTTAGTAACGGTTTCGCCCTTAAATGTAAGTGAATTTTTAGGGGCAGTAAAATATAAACCTACTAACCTTGATTTAAATGAAATGATTGGTGCGGCAAATGGTCTTGCCTGGACCTCTGTGGGCGGAGAAATTATGCAAATAGAGGTTGCGGTGCTTGAGGGTAACGGAAAATTAGAGCTTACCGGTTCTTTAGGTGATGTTATGAAAGAATCAGCCAAAGCGGCACTAAGCTATATAAGAGCAAGTGCTAAAGAATTAGGTGTAGATAACGAGTTTTATAAAACAAAGGATATTCACATCCATGTTCCTGAGGGTGCAGTTCCAAAAGATGGCCCTTCTGCCGGGGTTACCTTAACTACAGCTCTTGTTTCCGCTTTAACAAATACACCTGTTGACAAAACGGTTGCTATGACGGGAGAAATCACCTTGCGTGGTAATGTTCTTGCAATTGGCGGACTCAGGGAAAAAGCAACAGCTGCTTTTAAAAATGGTATGAAAACAGTTATTATACCTGAAGAGAATGTTGCTGATATTGATAAAATCAATGATTCGGTAAAAAAAGCAATTGCTTTTAAACCGGTTTCTAATCTTAACGAGGTTTTAAATATAGCTTTAAAAAGAAGTAAGAGGTGAGTTTATGAATTATAATAAAGTTCAGTTTGAAGCGGCTTTCGGAACTCTAAAGCAAATTCCCCGGTCTGATTTGCCTGAAATCGTGTTTGCAGGCCGTTCCAATGTAGGCAAATCCTCTATGCTAAATCGCCTTTTTAATAGAAAAAACCTTGCAAGAGTTTCTTCTGTTCCGGGTAAAACAATCACAATTAACTTTTTCAAGGTTGAGGATGTTAGGATTGTTGATTTACCCGGCTATGGTTATGCAAAGGTTGCTAAAGGAGAGAAGCGCCGTTGGGCAGAAATGATGGAAGGATATTTCCAATCTCCGAGAAACATCAAGTTAGTTGTTCAGCTTGTTGATATGCGCCACAAGCCCTCAGAAGATGATTATGTTATGATGCGATTTTTGCAGGATGCAGGCCTTCCCTTTATAGTTGCTGCAACCAAGAGCGATAAGCTTAATAAAACGCAGTATAATGAGCGTAAAAACGCTCTTAAAGAAGAGTTAGCCGAGTTTGGCGATAATCTTACTATTCTTCCATTCTCCTCTGAAAAAGGCGAGGGCACAGAAGAATTAAAAAAGATAATAGAAAGTGTTTTATAAAAAAGATGCACCCAAAGCTTTAAATTAAAGCTTTGGGTGCAATTTTTATACCTCTTCAATCAAAATAAGCTCAGATGAAAGGGAAGAATTGAGGTGAATTTCTATACCATTCTGTTTCAGAGAATTACCTTTAAATGTGAATACAGAGCCATCATTATCTAAAGTAACCCTATATTCTTTTGAAATATCAATTCCTCTGGGCTTTACCGTTATTGAGCTCCTCTTTGCAGAGCAAAGAGTGATAACGGTAATCGCGCTTTTCGATTTGTCGGGTGCAGATATCTCAAGCACAGAATAATCACTTTTTCTTAAATCGGGAGTGTGGTGATATATTTTTGATTCTGCAAGGAAAGGTCTTATGAATTCTTTATAAATGTTTGTTGAATGGCGAATGAAATCCATTTGCTTTTCATTGATTTTTGCATTAGCAGGTGAAATAACATTTAAAGAAATATGGCCTAACATTGTGTTTCTCAAATGTGCATCAATTGAGCCGATTGTATGGCAACCCATACCTGCAAAGAGTCTGTCAACTCTTTCAGGAGGAAGCGCCATTGTCATTCCGTTTGTAATCGCAATTGAGCGAGGCATTTTTTGCCAATCGGAAACCCAGGTGTGATTGAAGCTTTTCATCATACCCAAATCGGTTCTTCCGCCACCGCCTGCGCAATTTTCAAAGATTACATCAGGAAAGCGCTTTTTAAGGTTTTCATACATTTTGTAAACAGCCTCGTTATGTTTAATGCAAACACATTCGGGGATGCCATAGCCTGTGTCACGCATACCGAAATATTCTGTAAAATCAACATTATGGTCAACTCTTAAAAGGTCGAGTTCATATTCCTCAATAATTCTTGCGAGTTCACTTTCCGTCCATTTACTAACCTCCGATATGGACATATCAAGGAATTTAGCTGACCTTTCACCCAAAGCATTTACAGTACGCCATTCCGGGTGTTCTTCATTGATTTTACAGTGTTTACCAACGCTTTCAATATCAACCCATAAGCCGAATTTCAAGCCTTTTGAGTGAGCGTAGTCACAGAGCTCTTTAATACCATTGGGATATCTGTTTTCATCAGGAATATTTGTGCCATTATAATTAGGCCATTCCATTTGTTCATCGGGTGGGCATTCCCAACCTGCATCAATGGTGAAAATCTCACCGCCCATAAGAGCGAATTGGTCAATGAAAGCTTTGCTTTCTTCTACACTCATATCGTGTTCCGCACCCATACCGCAATTGATGAGTGCTTCTGCACCATCAGCTTCAGGTGTATTTAAAACTGATTTTCTTATATGAGAGTGCATTTCATTTACAGCATCATCAAGATCGCCGTGAACGAGCCCCATATGTACTGCAGGCGTGGCAAAAACACTTTTAGGCTTTAAAATATAAAGCGGGTTATGTCCTGTCAATTCAGCCTTAAAGGATAGGTGAGTGTTGCATTTATCGGGGCGTGCATGGTAATCAACAGTGAAACGATAACCTCCGCTAAAGCCAATTTGCGAAAACCATATTTTTCCCAGGAGGTTGTTTTTTATAAATACTAAGGGATGACGAAATCTGTCTCTAAAAAATCTTCCGTCTATTGAATGACAATCAGGTGTGAGCTTTTTCCATTTAAATTGACCTTCGTTACCCCAAGCATCGTTTTCAAAATAACCGATTGAGTATATATCGTTTATATCTTCTGCGTAATCTAAAGCATCATCATTAAGTGATTCAACACCACCGCTTATGAGAGAAAGTCGACTCAAAGCCAACGGAGCTTCGGAAATGTTCTCAATTTCTAATCGGCGAGAAAGCATCTGTGAGCCGTCAAGCAAAGTGTGAACCTTAATAACAACCGGCTTGATGGTGCTTTTTAAGGTTAAAACAGAAGAGACAGAAGAATCGTCTTTATTAGTTTTAAAATCCACGAATTCAAGACCGAAATCAACGCTTTGACCATCCAATTCAAGGTTAAATGCGAAGGGTTCAGCATATCTTTTGGGGTTTAGGTATGTAGGACAGTTTTTCAAAACATTAAGCGGATAGCCTGAAACATTCCAACCCGATGAAATTAAAGCACCGTCTGAAAATACCTCTTCATAAACCATATCACCGCTTCTATAACAGAAACGGTGTTCTTTTTCATTTCGGTAGTAAATGTCAAAAAAATTCTTTTTGCACATAAAATCACGCCTTTTATGTTATCAATCATCATCCAGCTTAAGTATAGCCATAAATGCTTCTTGAGGAACTTCAACGGTACCGAATGAGCGCATTCTCTTTTTACCCTCTTTTTGTTTTTCAAGGAGCTTCTTTTTACGTGTAATATCGCCGCCATAGCATTTTGCAAGAACATCCTTACGCATAGCTTTAACGGTTTCTCTTGCTATAACTTTTCCGCCAATGGCAATTTGAATAGGTATTTCAAACATTTGTCTTGGAATATTGTCTTTTAATTTTTCTGCAATTCGCCTTGCTCTTCCGTAGGCTTTATCAGAATGAACAATAAAAGATAAAGCGTCAACAATATCTCCGTTAAGTAAAACGTCTAATTTAACAAGATTCGAGCGCTTGTAATCTGATATTTCATAGTCAAGAGAAGCGTAACCGCGTGTTCTTGATTTTAAAGCATCAAAGAAGTCATAAATAATTTCATTAAGAGGTAAATCGTATTTAATTTCAACGCGGTCTCCGGAAATATAATCCATATTTTTAAATATTCCGCGCCTTTCCTGGCAAAGCTCCATAACGGAGCCTACATATTCGCTTGGTGCATAAATATGTGCATCTGCAACAGGTTCTTCGGAGTAATCGATGTTGGCAGGGTCAGGGTAGTGGGTGGGGTTATCAATTTCCAGAATTTCACCATTTGTAAGATGTATCTTATAAACAACGCTGGGGACTGTTGTAACAAGGTCCAAATCATACTCTCTTTCCAGCCTTTCTTGTATGATTTCCAGGTGTAAAAGCCCTAAAAATCCACAACGAAAACCAAAGCCTAAAGCGCCTGAGGTTTCAGGCTCATATGATAAAGCAGCGTCGTTTAATTGTAATTTTTCAAGTGCTTCATGAAGATTTTCGTAGTCAGCACCATCGGCGGGATAAATACCGCAATAAACCATAGGTGTCGCCTTGCGGTAGCCGGGAAGAGCCTCTTTTGCAGGGGCACTTGTCAGGGTAACTGTATCGCCTACAACTGCATCGCGAACTGTTTTTATTGATGCAGTAATGTAACCAACCTCACCCGAGCAAAGCTTACCTGTTGGGTTAAGTCCGGTCGCTTTCATAGTACCAACTTCAACAACATTGAATTCCGCACCGGTGGCCATC
This sequence comes from Acutalibacteraceae bacterium, assembly GCA_045604445.1. Classification (GTDB taxonomy): domain Bacteria; phylum Bacillota; class Clostridia; order Oscillospirales; family Acutalibacteraceae; genus DTU089. The sequence continues at coordinate 11,344 of JAZUOA010000182.1, read as the reverse complement.
ATTTTCATTGTATCGCCAACCTTTATAGTGCCGTCAACAATCCTCACATAAACAATAACGCCTTTGTAGTTATCGTAAACCGAGTCAAATATTAAAGCTCTCAATGGAGCATCGTCATCGCCTTCGGGGCAGGGAACCAGTTGAACGATTTGCTCTAAAACCTGTTCAACATTTTGACCTGTTTTTGCGGATACTCTGGGTGCATCCTCGCATGGAAGACCGATGATATCTTCAACATCTGCCGCAACTCTATCGGGGTCGGCAGAGGGGAGGTCGATTTTATTTATAACAGGCACAAGCTCCAGATTATGATCAAGAGCAAGGTAAGTGTTACCAAGGGTTTGAGCCTCAATACCTTGGGAAGCGTCAATTATAAGTATTGCACCTTCGCAAGCAGCAAGTGAACGGGAAACCTCATAGTTAAAGTCAACGTGACCGGGTGTATCAATAAGGTTTAGCTGGTATGTTTTTCCGTCATGCGCGGTGTAATCCAGTTTAACTGCGTGGGCTTTTATCGTTATTCCTCGTTCTCTTTCCAAATCCATATCATCAAGAATTTGTGATTCCATTTCGCGTTTTGCAACCGAATCAGTTAATTCAAGAAGTCTGTCGGCAAGGGTGGATTTGCCGTGGTCAATATGAGCAATAATAGAGAAATTTCTGATGTGTTCTTTTTTTACAAGGGACATTTCAGTATTCCTTTCAATTTGTTTCATTGTTTTCTAAATGGTATTTTAAGGTTGATGCTTCAAAAATTTCATTTATTCTTTGTGCATTTGCACAAAGGTATAGATAACCGTAAAGCGACTCAAGACCTGTAGCATATCGATAATCAGCCGCGTTTTGATTTTTTGGTGAATGCGCTGAATGAGCGTTTCTGCCTCTTTTAAAAATTGATGTTTCCTCTTCTGTTAAGAGTGGTAAAAGCGCTTTTGCCATCTCTGCCTGAAAGGATGCGTTTACATATTTTATTGATTGCTTATGTAGCTTTCCTGTTGGCTTGTTTGCATCCAGGGAAAGCATATTTCTGACAAGCAGACTGTAAACTGCATCACCTAAAAAAGCAAGCGTAAGGGGGCTGTAAAGCCGGGCTTCCTTTTCTGATAAGGGTTTGCAGATTTCGTTTAAAATGTTATCAGGGCACATAATCAAACTCCAAGTCATAAATGCTTACTGTGTCGCCTTCGGTAATTCCGTGGTCAACAAGGCTTTGAATAATTCCGCTCGTTACTAAAATATTCTGAAAATATTGAAGCGAAGAATAGTCGTTTAAATCAGTTTTCAAAAGAATTTTAGCAAGCCAAGGGGCTTCAACAATAAATATGTCACCTTCAACGCGAATTTTGAAATCACGCTTTGATGTTTTCAAAATATCCTTAGGTGTAATTTCTTGCTTTTCATAAATTTTTACAGGCGGAAGCTTGTGGAGCTCTGCTGCAACTGCATTTATAAGTTCTTTAGTACCTTCTGCAATGGGGGCTATTATCTCAAAATAATCATAACCCTTGTTGCGAACATATTTTTCAAAATCTGCTCTCTGTTCATCAGTTGCAAGGTCTATTTTGTTGCCGGCAACAATTTGGGGATAGGTGAGCAGTTCTTCATTGTATTTGCCCAATTCATTGTTGATTGCTTCAAAATCTTCGATGGGATTTCTGCCTTCGCTGCCTGCAACATCAACAACATGCACAAGAAGCCTGCATCTTTCAATATGGCGCAGGAATTCGTGACCTAATCCAACACCGGCGCTTGCTCCTTCAATAATGCCGGGAATATCAGCCATAACAAAACTGCTTTCAGGTCCCATTCTGACAACTCCGGGAACAGGGGTGAGGGTTGTGAAATGATAGTTGGCAACAATTGGCTTAGCCTCGCTTACAACGGAAATCAAAGTGGATTTTCCGACATTCGGGAATCCGATTAAGCCAACATCAGCAAGCAGCTTTAATTCTAATGTAACCTCCCAATCTTCACCGGGAGCCCCGTCTTTTGCAAAGCGGGGTACCTGCCTTGTAGCAGTTGCAAAATGGGAGTTACCCCAACCACCTTTACCGCCTTTGGCAGCTATAAAGGTTTCTTCAACGCTCATATCAGCCATTATAAAGCCGGTTTCTTCTTCTTTAATAACTGTACCGCGAGGAACCTTAATGATTAAGTCTTCGCCTTTTTTACCATTGCAACGGGAGCCTCTGCCGTTTTCGCCGTTGGGGGCCTTGTATTTCCTTTTGTATCTGAAATCAGAAAGGGTAGAGAGGTTATCATCTACTTGGAAAACAATATTTCCCCCTCTGCCACCGTCTCCTCCATCGGGACCGCCCGCATTTATATATTTTTCCCGGTGGAACGCAACAGCACCATTGCCACCGTTTCCTGCAATTATATGAATTTTAGCTTTATCAACAAACATAATTTCCGTCCTTATGCAATATAATTGTATTATCTAAGGTATTATACATTATTTGTCTCAAAATATAAATACCTATTTTGTATTTTTAAAATTTTAATTTTATGAAATGTAAATGTTTATCGAACAAAAGTCGAACAAATTAGAGAGATTTTGTGTTTCATTTTCTAAGATAAAAGTGAAAATTATTTTTAAAAATACAAAAAAACGAGATAAAAACACACTAAGTCCCAAAAAATGTACTCGAAAAGTGAAGATAAAAGAACATTTGTGTTGACAAATCAAAAAATGATGTTATAATTAAACCACAAAAACAAATGTTCGTTGAATGTTCGGAGGTTTTATTATGACAACAGCAAATCTTTTTCAGTTTTTAATTGATTTTTTAGTTATTTGCGCAATTACCTGCGGAATTTGTCACCGCGATGCAGTAATAAGATTTGAAAGAAAAGTATGGTCTGTTATTAAGGCTCTTTTCTTGGCTACAAGAGATGTTATTAAAGATGCTCAAAATAAGAAAAAGCCTGTTGCAAAATCTAATGTTATTAAATTTGAAAATTATGATATTTCGGATAACGTAGAATCAAACCTTGATTTAGAAATCGGAGTTGCATAATCTGTAAAACATAATTATAATAGGGTTAGAATTTACTCTGCAGGTGATTAAGTTGTTAGAAAAAATAACCCTTGATGTTAAAACCGCTGCTTCAATTTTACCGAAAAGAGATCCTTTTTCAAATAAAGGAACTTTTGGTAAAGCTCTTCTTATTTGCGGTAGTAGAAATATGGTCGGTTGTTGCGTTTTGGTAACTCAAGGCGCTTTAAAAAGCGGCATCGGAATCGCTTGCTTAGCTTTTCCTGATTGCTTATATGCATCCTTAACCTCTCGGCTTGTTGAAAATTTATTTTATCCTCTTTCTACCGATTCAAATGGTTTTATTTCTTCTGATAATATAAATGATTTATTGCTGATTTCAAAGGATTACGATGTTGTTCTTATAGGCTGCGGTATAGGTGTAACTGATTCAACTAAAAAACTTGTTAAAGCTTTTATTGAAAATTCAACAACACCTCTCGTTTTAGATGCGGATGCACTCAATTGCCTTTGTGATTTTAAAGCTTCATTGTTAAATAGAAAGGCGCCTGTTCTTCTTACACCCCACCCGGGTGAAATGGCGCGCCTTTTAAAAGTTGATGTTAAATTTGTTGAAAAAGACCGTTTAAAAACTGTGATTGATTTTTGTTGTGAATATGGCGTTAATCTTCTTTTAAAAGGTCATGAAACTTTAATATGTAATGATGAATGTAGTAAAGTGTTTATAAATAAAACCGGTAATTCCGGGCTTTCAAAAGGTGGGGCAGGTGATTTGCTTTCAGGTATAATTGCCGGTTTAGCCCCTGCTTTGGAGTGTGACTTGTTTACAGCTGCAGGCTTAGGGGCGTTTATTCATGGTTTAAGTGCCGATTTATTAAAACCCGAATTGTCTGAATATTCAATGCTTCCATCCGACTGTATGGAAAACTTGAATAAAGTCTTTAAACTTTTGGAGGAAGGCTCTGAAAATTATTAAATTTTTATCATTATTACTTGTAATTGTTATATTATCATCTTGTAAAATTGCCGGTAATAATATTTCGGAAGTTGATTTTTCTGAAAGCAGAGATGTTCAAATAACATTCAACGAGTGTGTTTATAACTCATCATTTTCTTTTGATGGCAACCGTCTTTTATTTAATTATTACAATGTTGTTTCTGACAGCGAGATTATTGCGGTTGACATAGATAATGTTAATTATTCTGTTACTTATGAGGAAATGGTGTTTTCAGGTAAAACGATTGATTTACCTGAAAATTTTTTACCAAAAATGCTTTATGATTTTTTTAAGGCTAATGGCTCGGTAATCGTTTTTACAGAAAGTAACGCCGATGAGTCTTGCTTTGAATATGAATTTGAGGTTCTGGGTAAATTTTTTGAATTTAATATGTTTAAAAAATCCGAAGCTTCTTTATTTTTTTCGCTAAATATAATTTGAAAAGCCGTTCCTTTCGGGGAACGGCTTTTCTTACTACATATTTAAATTAGAGAAGCGAAGCTGCATCTTTATCAAGGAAAATAATAACATCCTCGTGTTCTTGAAGAATGGAAGCAGGAACCTGAGCAGTAACTTCTCCTTTAACCATATTGCGGATAGCTTCTGCTTTTTTCGGACCTGTTGCAATAAGAATAATTTTCTTTGCAGCCATAATCTGTTTAATACCCATTGTTAATGCGTATTCAGGCATAGGGTTTTCATCAAAATAAATTTTGTTAGCATTGATTGTGCTTTCAGTAAGTTTAACCTTAAATGAGCCGTCGGTAAAATCATCGGCAGGTTCGTTGAAGCCAATATGAGCATTGTTGCCGATGCCGAGAAGCTGAATATCAATTCCGCCGGTTTCGTTGATTTCATTGTCATAGCGTTTGCATTCTGCTTCGGTATCTTCAGCGTTACCATTGAGAAAATGAACGTTCTCTTCAAGAATATCGAGTCCGTTAAAAAGTTGCTCGTGCATAAATGTGTAGTAACTGTTCTTGTCATTTTTGGGAAGGTTGCAGTATTCATCAAGGTTGTATGTTTTGACATCTTTAAATGTTAAACCGCCATTATTAAAAGCCTTGATAATTTCTTTGTATGTAGGAACAGGGCTTGCTCCTGTTGCAAGACCAAGAACGCAAGAGGGATTGTTTTTTACCTCGTTAACAAAAATTTCGGCAACTGCAGAGCCGATTTCTTCAGGAGAATTAAAAATTCTAATGTCCATAAAAATACCACCTTTTACAAATTCTGCTATAAGTATAACATAATTGAAAAAAATTTAAAGGGAATTTTTAGATTTTGTTTATAATTGTTGAAAAAAATTTAAAAAATGATATAATCATATAGATATATGTGTAAAGAGGTGGTGTTTTGGTAAAAAACATAGTTTTTGATATGGGTGGAGTTCTCATAGATTTTAATTTTAAAAGAACTATGAATGAGTATTTTCCTAAGGAATACCACGATATTCTCAAACAAAAGGTTTTCGGCGGTGAATTATGGCGTGAGCTTGATAAGGGAACCTTGAAATCTGAAGATGTTATCCCCATTATTTTACCTCAGATTCCTGAAGAAACCCGGCTATTGATTTCTCAGATGGTAAACGATTTCTATCCCTATATGCCTCCGTTTGAAAATATGTTTGATTTCGTTAAACGTTTGAAGGATGCAGGCTATAAGGTTTATCTTTTATCTAATGCAACCCCCAGGTTTTTTGACCGGTATTTAGATATTCCTGCCATAACCTTAATGGATGGTATGTTTATTTCTTGCGTTTATAAATTATTAAAACCGCAAAAGGAAATATACGAGGCATTTTGTGACAAGTTTAATCTTGTTCCTGAAGAGTGCTTTTTTATCGATGATATGCCTGAAAATATTGAAGGCGCAAAGGCATATGGTATGAAAGGCTTTGTTTTTAAAGCACCTGATACTTGCGAGCTTGAAAAAGCTTTAAATAATGAGGGTGTTTATTTTTAAATGAAATTAGGAGGATTTTTTATGAAAAAAATCATATTATCTTGCTCAGTACTTCTTGTTTTATCGCTTTTAATTGTTTCTTTTGTAGGATGCAGCGGTGATAAAAATATTGATGATTCAACATTAAACGCTTCAGATGATAATGTTGTTTCAACAGGCTACACTGCAGAAATTTCTACTGATTCTGCTGTTATAAAAAAAGACGGTGTAGAATTTCAAACAGTAAAATATCCTATCAATCCGGGTTTTGCTTTTGATTTGGAATATGCAAAGGGAAATTATGAATTTAAGGATATGAATTTTGATGGCATACCCGATTTTTATATTGCTACCAGCAACGAAAATGGTGTTATAAATTTCTTTTGCTGGCTTTTCAATGATACTACTAAGCAGTTTGATTATTCAAGTTCACTTTCCGCTTTAAAGAATATCTCTATTGATGCTGAAAATCAGTGTATTTATTCTAAGATTGTTTTTAAAGGCACGGAAAGGGTAGTTTGCTACAGATGGGTGAATGGCGTTTTAAGGCTTGATGCTCAGTATGATACCGCAACTGACACTCTTCCTGCAGATATAACTCAGGCTGTTCAGGATAATGCAATCGGTTCAAATAAAAAGCCCTCTAATACTGATAAAACTCAAGCAACAACAGCTGCTGATAAAAATAATAAACCTCAAAATAATAATGTATCAACAACTAAAAAGCCTTCAACAGCAACAACCACCGCTGTAAATACAACAAGTGACAACAGAGGTAATGTTTCTCTTGCTACAGGTGATATTGATGATGGTTGGTTTTAATAAGGGGGTATAGAATATGACTGAAAATAAAGAAATCGCAGTTGTTGAAAGCTCTGCAAAAAAATCAGATAATGTTTTAGGTTTTAGATTCTTTAAGAGCTGTTCATCAACCTTAAAAAAACTTTCCGTTCTTTCTTTTATTATAAATATTTTCATTACCATTATAGTAACTGTTTTAGCAGTTGTGTTTATAGGTGTATATGTTGGAACTGAAATGCTAACTCTTTTAGCATTACCTATAATTACCGTAGTTGTTATTGGTATAGTTTTTTCGAGGCTCATTTCAGCTTTGATTTACGGCTTTGCCGAAATTGTTGAAAAATACGAAAATAAATGAAAAAATCCCTTGTTTTATATTGACAAACAGAAAACAGGGGTGTAGAATAATCCCATATTTTTTGTACGAGGTGAAACAGATGATTCGTGGTTTTGGATATTTTCGATTTTATTACTGCGGTAAGGATTGTCTGCTTTCAGCTCAGGGCTGTAATTGATTACAGCTCAGTGTGAATAGACAGTCCGCATTCTGCTATGCTTTTAAAGTGTAACGGGTTGCGGATTTTTTGTTTATAAAATTACCAAAGGAGAAATATTATGATTTCAACAAAAATGCTTGAATTAGGCAAAAAGAGTTCAATAATTCGCGAAATTTTTGAATATGGAAAGAAAAGAAAAGCTGAGATAGGTTCGGAAAATGTTTTTGATTTTAGCTTAGGTAATCCTAGTGTACCCGCCCCTCAAAAAGTTACCGATGTGTTAACTACACTTATAACAGATACTCCTGCCGAGGTGCTTCATGGCTATACATCTGCCCCCGGCGATTTAGATGTTAGAACAGCTATTGCTGATAACATATACGAAAAATTTTCAATAAAGGCAAATGCCGGGCTTGTTTATATGACTTGTGGTGCTGCCGCATCCTTAACAATAACTCTAAATGCAATTGTTGAAGCAGGGGATGAGGTTATCGCTCTTGCACCATTTTTCCCCGAGTATCGCGTGTTTGTTGAGCAGGCAGGTGCAAAGCTTGTTGTTGTTTCTTGTAAAAGAGAGGATTTACAAATTGATTTTGAAGCTCTGGAAAAAGCAATCACACCTAAAACCAAAGCGATTATCGTGAATTCACCTAACAATCCCTCCGGTGTAATAATTCCTGAAAGCGATATTATAAAACTTACCGATTTATTAAAGGCAAAACAAGCAGAATATTCTAAAGAGATATTTATCATTTCCGATGAGCCCTACAGAGAGCTTGTTTATACCGGTGAAAAGGTTCCGTATATTCCATGTTATTACCCTAATACCTTTGTATGTTATTCTTATAGTAAAGCTCTTTCCTTACCCGGTGAAAGAATTGGCTATATTTTTGTTTCTCCTGAAATGAAGGATTGCGGAGATGTTTTTGCAGCTATCTGTGGCTCAGGTAGGGCTTTAGGTTATGTTTGTGCCCCCAGCCTTATGCAATATACAATTGCGCAGTGTCTTAATGAAACTGCAGATATTTCTATTTATGAAAAAAACAGAAAGTTACTTTATGATGCATTAACCGAAATTGGCTATACAGTAATTAAACCCGATGGTGCATTTTATATGTTTGTTAAATCTCTTGAGGAAGATGCAAATAAATTTTATGAAAGAGCCAAAAAGTTTGAGCTTCTTCTTGTTCCGAGCGATTCATTTGGTTGCGATGGATTTGTAAGAATTTCTTACTGTGTTGATACTGAGCTTATAAAACGTTCCATTCCTGCGTTTAAAGCACTTTATGAGGATTATGAAAATGATTGATTATGAAAAAAAGTTTCAAAATGCGCGTAATACCATTAGTGAAATAGATAAGGAAATTGCAGTCCTTTTTCAAAAAAGAATGGAAGCGGCAAAAGATGTTGCAGAATATAAAAAGGTAAATGGAATTCCTGTTGAGGATATTGTTCGCGAAGCGGCTCTTTTAGAGAAAAACAGCGCGTTTGTTACTGATGATGAAATCCGTTCTTATTATATTAACTTTCAAAAAAATATGATGAATCTCTCAAAGGATTTTCAACATAAAATCCTTGATGGAACGAGGATTGCTTTTTCGGGCGTTAAAGGTGCTTTTGCTGAATTAGCGGTTAAACGTATTTTTCCTGATGGTAATCCTGTTGCGTATGGTGATTTTAAATCTGCCTATAAGGCAGTTGAAAATGGCGAATGCGAATGCGCAGTGCTACCTATAGAAAACAGCTATGAGGGAGATGTAGCCAGGGTTATGGATTTAACATATTTCGGCTCTCTTTTCATCAATGGTGTTTATGATATGGCTGTTGAGCAGCATTTGTTTGGTACGCCGGATTCTCATAGGAACACTATAAAAAAGGTTATAAGTCATCCTCAGGCTTTGGGTCAGTGCGCAGAATATATTTCTGAAAGAAACTTAGAAACCGAAGAATCGGTGAATACTGCTTTAGCTGCAGCTAATGTTGCAAAAGCCGGAGATAACTCGGTCGGAGTTATTTGCAGTCTTGAAGCAGGTCATGAGTATGGCTTGAAGTTAATTGACAGAAAAATAAATAAAGATAGCCAAAATACAACTCGATTTGCAGTTTTTTCAAGAATACCGCGGGGTGAATCAATGGGAGATGAAAACTTCATTGTTCTTTTTACTGTTCGCGATGAAGCGGGTTCATTAAGTAAAGCGATTTCTGTTTTTGGAGATTGCGGATATAACCTGAAAGCACTGAAAAGCCGACCATCAAAGGATGTTATTTGGAACTACTATTTCTTTCTTGAGGGTGAAGGTAAATTAGCAAAAAGTGATGAAAAAATAATGCTTTCAAAATTATCTGAAGTTTGCACTAATGTTCGTTTAGTTGGCCGTTATGGTAAAGAACAAAGTATATAAAGGAAGTTGTTTATGGAATTAACTGTTAAAACTTCAATGGGCAGTTACAATATTATTCTAAAACGCGGTGCGTTAGAAGAGCTGAATAAATATTGCAATATAGAAAAGAGGGCTCTGATTGTAACTGATAGCGGCGTGCCGTCTGAATATTCAAAAAAAGTTTCAGAGCAATTTGAAAAATCTATTATTAAGGTTATTCCTCAAGGTGAAAAAAGTAAATCATTTGAAACTTATCGAGAATTGTTGCAAGTTTTAAGTGAAAACGAGTTCTCGAGAACAGATTGTGTTGTCGCAGTGGGTGGCGGAGTAGTCGGTGATCTTTCGGGATTTACTGCCGCAACTTATATGAGGGGTATTGATTTCTATAATATTCCAACAACCTTACTTTCTCAGGTTGATTCATCAATTGGCGGAAAAACAGCAATTGATTTTGGTGGTTACAAAAACACAGTAGGCGCTTTTTATCAACCTAAGGCAGTAATAATAGATCCTGATGTTTTGAAAACTCTTGACAACAGGCAGTTTAATAATGGGCTTGCAGAAAGCATTAAAATGGCTGCCACCTCTGATAAAGAACTATTCGAAATTATTGAAAACACGGATGCGAAAGATGCCATCGATATAATTATAGAGCGTTCTCTGAAAATAAAGAAAGCTGTTGTTGAAGAGGATGAGAAGGAAACAGGTCTTCGCCGAGTTCTTAATTTTGGTCACACAGCCGCTCATGCTATTGAAACTGCAACAGGCTTAGGTGATTATTTGCATGGTGAGTGTGTCGCAATAGGTATGCTTGCCTTTTCATCCGAGGATGTTCGTAAAAGGTTAATTGATGTTTTAAGAAAAAACAATTTGCCTACTGATTTTAAACTTAACTCAAGCGAGCTATTAAGTGCTTTAAGGCATGATAAAAAAGCCGATAGTAAAGGTGTTAATGCGGTTTTTGTTAATGAAATAGGTAGCTTTGAGTTTAGGTTTATTGAATTTTCTGAGCTTGATTCTTTTATAAAGGAGGCGTACTTGAAGTGAAAAACACATTTGGTAATAATATCAGTGTTACTCTTTTTGGTGAAAGCCATGGTGATGCTATAGGTGCTGTTTTAGATGGTATGCCTGCCGGTATCAGTATTAACAAGGATTTTATATCTCATCAGTTGGATTTAAGAAGACCTGTTGGTAAGATTTCTACCCCGAGAAGCGAAGCTGACGAGTTTAATATAATCAGCGGCTGCTTTAATTGTAAAACAACGGGTACACCCTTGTGTATAGTTATACCAAATGAGAATACCAGGTCTAAGGATTATTCCTCTTCTTATGGTAAAGCAAGACCCGGTCATGCTGATTATACAGCATTTTGTAAGTATAACGGCTGTGAAGACTACCGCGGTGGTGGTCATTTCAGTGGTAGAGTAACAGCGGGGCTTGTTGCTGCAGGTGCCATTTGTATTGATGCATTAAAAGCTAAAGGCATATATATAGGAACTCATATTTTAAGGTGTGCGGATGTAAACGATAGAAGCTTTGAAAATTATTCGGAAGATATTTTAGAATTATCTGCGAAAAAATTTGCAACTCTTGATGATTGCGCAGCTGAAAAAATGATTGAAAATATTGAAAAGGCTGCAGCAGATGGTGATAGTGTCGGTGGAATTCTTGAAACCGTTGTGATAGGGGTACCTGTTGGTATAGGCGAACCGTGGTTTGAC
>JAZUOA010000181.1:0-3361 GCA_045604445.1 Acutalibacteraceae bacterium | reverse complement strand
AGAAAGTGATATAGTTTTAAATGAGATTGATTCCATTGTTCGTAATGCACACTCAGTATTTTTACCTGTTGTTAGTATTATTAAAAATTTTATTTTCTTTGTTGTTCCTCAAGAGTATACGGCGGATTTGGAAGCGATACCACTTGATAAAATTAAACCGGATTTTATGTTAAAAAAGAATAAAGAACTATATGATGAATTGTTTTCTTCTTTAGAGGAATTAAAACCTTATGAAGAGATAAGGGCGATGTTTAATGATGTTATCAATATAAATTCTGCTACTATGGAAATGTTCAAGGAGAGCAGTCAAAATTTATTAAATGATATAATTAGTAATAAAGAAAACGAAAAAACAGCACTTATGCAAATGAAACTAAACTATAGAATGTTGACAATTGTTAATAACTTAAATGCGGATAAAAAGTAAGAAAAATGATTGACATTGCTCTTTTGAATCAAAGAACATATTATTTGTAAAAAACACTTGCAAAATTTATTATAATATGGTATATTCCCATTGTACGAATATGAACTTGAGTGAGAGCAGGCTAACCTGCTCTCATATTTATTGCAGAAAGTTACAGCGGTTTTTGTAAGCTGCGAGGTTTTCTACAATAAAACCTCAGTTTGTAGAATAATTTAAAAAGAGGTGCTGATTTGGCAAAAAACACAGTAGCGGTTGTGTGGGATATTGCGCAACCTATCGCAGAAGAGCTTGGGCTTATTCTTTGGGATGTTTGTTTTGAAAAAGAAGGCGCAAACTACTACCTGAAAATTTTTATCGACAAAGAGGATGGTATAGGCATTGATGATTGCGTTAATATGAGCCATGCCCTTGATGGTCCTCTTGATGAGGCAGATCCTATTGACCGTCAATATAATTTGCAGGTTTCTTCACCGGGAATCGAAAGAAAGCTCACAAGAGATTTTCATTTTGATTACGCTATGGATGAAAAGGTTATTGTTAGGCTTATAAGGCCTTTTGAGGGTAAACGGGAATTCAAAGGCGTGCTTATTGATTACAGTGAAAATGGCGCAGTTACTATTGAATTCGAGGATGAAACAACAATGACCGCAGAAAAGAAAGAAATTGCTTTTGTTAAATTGGACGATTTCTCTTTTTAATTAAAATTGGTAAAAATCAACTGTTATAAATGAAAGGAATGGTAAGAAAAATGGCTAGAAAAGCGGCGGGTAAGCCCAACCAGAACAAAGAGTTTTTCGAGGCAATTCGTTTGCTCGAACAAGAGAGAGGAATTCCTGCAGAATACCTTCTCGAAAAAGTATGCGCAGCAATTATAACATCCGTTAAAAAGGAATATGGCGGTGAGGATGTTGTTTTTGTAGACTGCAATCCTGAAAAGGATGAATTAAGAGTTTATCTTAAAAAGACTGTTGTAGGCGTTATTGAAAACGAATTTTCAGAAATTCTTCCTGAGGAAGCTGTTAAATACAACAAAAACGCGCTTGTGGGCGATATTGTTGAAATTCCTATTGAAATTAAAAAATCTGCTTTTGGCAGAGTTGCCGCAACAACTGCTAAAAACGTTATACGAGGCGATATTCATAATGCAGAAAGAGGCCTTATGCTTAAAGAGTTTGAATCTAAAATGAGCGAAGTTGTTACAGGTAAGGTTCAAAGCATTGATCCGCAAACAGGAAATGCTACTCTTGAAATCGGAAAAGCGGTTATTGTGCTTCCGAAATCTAAGCAAATTCCCGATGAAACCCTTAAAGAAGGTCAGCTTGTTAAAATTTATATTGAAAAAATCGGAGAAACTGCAAAGGGCCCATCTGTAAGAATTTCAAGAACTCATGCAGGCCTTGTAAGAAGGCTATTTGAAGCAGAGGTTCCCGAAATTTATGACGGTATTGTTGAAATAAAATCCGTTGCTCGTGAGGCAGGCTCAAGAACAAAAATTGCAGTTGTTTCTAAAGATGAAAATGTTGACCCTGTTGGTGCTTGCATAGGTCCTAAGGGCGCAAGAGTCGGCACAATTGTTGAAGCTCTCGGCGGCGAAAAAATCGACATTGTTGTTTATGATGAGGATCCTGCAAAATTCATTGCAGCTGCTCTTGCTCCGGCAAATGTTCTTTCTGTTGAAATTGATGAAGAAAAAGAAAATGCCTGCCATGTAACTGTTCCCGATACCCAGCTTTCGCTTGCTATCGGCAACAAGGGTCAGAATGCCCGCCTTGCTGCAAGGCTTACAGGCTGGAAAATAGATATTAAACCCGAAAGCGGATTCTATATTCCGCAGAATTCGTGAGGATATTATGGCTGAAAGAAAAATACCTATGAGAAAGTGCCTTGGCTGCAATGAAATGAAGCCTAAAAAAGAGCTTATAAGAGCGGTTAAGAGTCCCGAAGGGGAAGTAAGCCTTGATCTCACCGGTAAAAAGTCGGGCAGAGGCGCATATATTTGCCCTGATAAAAGCTGTTTTCAAAAGGCAAGAAAAGGTAAACGCCTTGAAAAAGCCTTGGAGATTGCTATTCCCGACAGCGTTTACGATGCTATGGCAGAAGAGCTTAATTAAATTTTAAGTAAAGGACTGTGGCAAAATATTGAGTATGAAGGATACACTGGGTTTCCTCGGTATATGCAGAAAAGCAGGTAAACTTTCCTGCGGGCATGATGCCGTTAAGGAAACCATCATAAAATCAACTGCGCAGCTTGTTTTCTTAGCTTCGGATGCATCCGAAAGAATTTTCAGAGAAATGAGCCACGCATGCTCTTATGAGGGAAAGAATATTCCCATTATAAGAACTGAATATACTATGGCAGATTTTGCCGCAGGAATCGGAAAAAAATCAGGTGTTTTTTCCGTTACGGATTCCGGATTTGCAACTAAACTATTACAAAAATTCGGGGAGGAATTAGATGATAACTAAATACAAGATTAACGAATTAGCAAAAGATTTCGGTTTGCAGAATAAAGATATTATAGAAAAACTCGGCAAGTTTTTTGAAGAGCCTAAAAAAGCACAAACAGCCCTTGACACAAAAGAGCTTGATGTGATTTTTGATGTGCTTACTCAAGAAAATGCAGTTAACAGCTTTGATTCTTATTTTGCAATGAAAAAAGAGGAGAAAAAGCCGGAGAAGCCCGCTCCCGCAAAGAAAGCAGAGCCTAAAAAGGAAAAAGCTGCCGGCGAGAAAAAAGAAAACAAAAAGCCTGAAAATGCTAAAAAGAATATCAGCGAAAAGAAGGCAGAAAATAAGCCTGCAAAGGCAGAGGCTAAAAAAGAGGAATCAAAGCCTCAGGAGAAGAAGCCTCAGGGCACATCAAACGCTAACCCCTTTAAGAAAAATGAGAAGAAAAAAGATGGACCTATGCAGTCCAGAACAAAGGGCGAAAG
>JAZUOA010000180.1:0-15379 GCA_045604445.1 Acutalibacteraceae bacterium | reverse complement strand
AAGACCGCTTGGCCTCCGACTTTAAAACCGATGAAGATAACCTTGGTTTCACCTACGCAGTGCTTGACAGATATATAAGAGAAGGCATCTGCGAGGACGAGGAAATAAAAAAGAAAATTGACCGTATGCACAAAATCAATCAGTTTAAGCTTGAACTGATGCCGGTATTCCCCTACGAACCGTAATAAATAATTGTATTCCCCTTGATTTTTCAGAAAGAAAAATCAAGGGGAATTTTTTTCAAATTAACAAAACTTAAACATTTCGCAAAAAATTCAAAAACAAACTCGGCATATACTATGCTCGTAAACCAAAACAAAACTAAAACGAAAGAGGTAATCAAAATGAACAGAAACGACCAGGAATTTTTAGTACAAAAAATCAGAACTCAGTACACAGAAAAAGAACATACTCAGTTTGATGCTCTAAAAGAGCTGGACAAAAAGGTTAAGAAGCCTGCCAAAGTATTTGCTCACCTTTTTGGAAGCATCAGTGCAATAATTATGGGTAGCGGTATGAGCCTTGTTATGACTGATATCGGTTCAACCCTCGGTCTCTCCGACTCCATGATTCCCGGTATTGTAATCGGTGTTGCAGGTATGCTTATGGCAATTATAAACTACCCGCTTTACAAAGGCATTCTCGGCTCACGCCGTAAAAAATATGCAAAAGACATCATCACTCTCAGCGACAATATTATGAAAGGTTAAGGTAAAAAACAATGAGTGAATTTTTCAAAAACGCCTTTAAAGATATGAAAGAAAGTGCAAAAGCACAGCATGAGGTCGACAAAGCAAATTTCCAAGCAGCAAAAGCTGAATCAAGAGCACAGTGGGAAGAAGCAAAGGCAATGAGCAGACCCCAAGCCCGTAAATCAATGATGCAGGCAGAACGTGATGAGCAAATAGCTGCTGCAAAAGCAAGAACAAAAGAATCACAAGCTCGCATTGATGCAGCAAAAAAATAACTACCAACAAAGCGAGACGAAAATAAAAATCGTCTCGTTTTGGATTTGTAAACAAAACTTTAACAATTTTATAATATCATTAGAAAAATAATAAAAGCAGGAGCAAATGCGTATGTTTAAAATATTGGTAGTTGAGGATGACAAGGCGCTCAATAAATCCGTTTGCTTGTATTTAAAGAACAACGGTTACAATGCCGTAGGCTGTCTTGATGCAGAAAGTGCTTACGATGCCTTATATGAAAACGTTTTTGACCTTATAATATCAGATATTATGATGCCGGATATTGATGGTTTTGAATTTGTAAAAACAGTGCGCAGCCTTAATACCGACATTCCTATTATGTTTATGACTGCCCGCGAGGATTTTGCCGCCAAGCAAAAAGGCTACCGAGTTGGTATAGACGATTTTATGACAAAGCCTATTGACTTGGAAGAAATGCTTCTTCGAATAGGAGCTCTTCTTAAAAGAGCTAAAATTGCCGCAAGCAAAACCCTTGTAATCGGTGATTTTAAAATGGATATGGAGGAACATACCGCATACCTAAACGATGAGGAAATTACGCTTACCACAAGGGAATTCAATCTTCTTTATAAGCTTCTCTCCTACCCTAAAAAAACTTTCACACGAACTCAGCTTATGGATGAATTTTGGGATAGTGACAGTGAATCGGGAACAAGAACCGTTGATGTTTATATAACAAAGCTTCGCAGCAAGCTTTCTGAATGTAACAGCTTTGAAATTGTCACCGTTCACGGACTGGGCTACAAGGCGGTAATAAAATGAAGAAAAATAAAATTTTAAAGCTATTACGTTCAGCTTTTTGGTCATACATCGTCTTCTTCGTTCTTTTTGGCTTTGTTATTTCCTGCTCTTTTCTATTGTTTTTCAGCTCAATTGAGTTTACCCGCGAGCAAATTGAAGATTCTGCAAAAGCAACATTTATAAATGTTCTGATATTAACAACAATTATCACTGTCATAGATGTGTTCAGGCGAAAAATCACCGTTGACAGACCCGTTTCAAAAATCAATAATGCTCTCAAAAGAATTAAAAACGGTGACTTCACTGTAAGACTTAATACCGACTCGGCAACAGGCGATTTTACGGAAATAATGGATTCTATAAATACGATGACTGAAGAGCTTTCGGGAGTCGAAACCTTGCGAACAGATTTTATTTCCAATGTTTCCCATGAGATGAAAACTCCTCTTGCAGTAATCGGAAATTACGGCACACTTTTGCAAAACCCCGATTTAACCGAAGAAGAAAGAATAGAATATGCAAAGAGCATAACACAATCTTCAAAGCGCCTTTCAGAGCTTATAACAAACATTTTAAAGCTTAACAAGCTTGAAAACCAACAGATATTCCCCCGGGTAGCGCCCTATAATTTAGGTGAACAGCTTTGCGAATGTTTACTGCAATTTGAAGATATATGGGAAGAAAAAGATATTGAAATAGAAACAGAAATTTTGGAAGATGTTACCGTAACCGCCGATAACGAGCTTCTTTCAATTGTTTGGAATAATCTGCTTTCGAATGCTTTTAAATTTACAGACAACGGCGGTAAAGTGTCTGTAAGCCTTATGGCAGACAATTGTTACGCAACCGTAAAAATAACTGACACAGGTTGCGGTATGACTGCCGAAACAGGAGCTCATATTTTTGAAAAATTCTATCAGGGCGATACCTCTCACGCAACCAAAGGCAATGGTTTGGGCCTTGCTCTTGTAAAAAGAATTATAGATATCACGGAAAGTGAGATTTCCGTAAGCAGTTCAGTTGGTGTAGGAAGCACGTTTACAATTAAAATCCCACAAATCTCAAACAGATAACATTAAACACTATCTCAACCTCTTATATTTCATTGCGCTTTAACAGATTTACCGCTGAACAAATAAAACAAAAAAACTAATTCTCCCGAAGGAGCTTAAAATGAATAACAATCAATTCAACTACACATATTCCGCACCTGAACAAGCGGAAATCAAGAAAATACGCGAAAAATATTTACCAAAAGACGAAACAGAAAATAAACTTGAAAGACTTCGTAAGCTCGATAAAAGTGCTGAAACACCTGCAGTTATACTTTCACTTATCCTCGGTATAATTGGTACACTCCTTTTAGGAATTGGTATGTGTTGCACTATGGTATGGACAAGATTTTTTGTACTCGGCATAATTGTAGGAATAACAGGCATAATTACACTCTCTTGCGCTTATCCTGCATATAAAAAAATCACAAAACGTTGCAGAGAAAAAATTGCTCCGGAAATATTAAAGCTTACAGAGGAATTAGAAATACAGTAAAAGGAAATATAAAAAAGCGCAGACCACACAAAACTATATAAAGCACGGGACTTTCGCAGGTGTCAAAGCCTGTAAAAGTCCCGATTATTTATTATTTATTCAATCTTTTTTTTGCTTTTTTACCTTGAAGGTCATGATTCCTTTCGGCTGCTATTTTTTCTTGTTCCCTCCGCTCTGCTTCCAGGCGCTCACCACGCCTATGCAAAACATTCTCATAGTCTGCAGTAAGATTTTCTAAATCCTCATACCCCTCATATAAATTAAGAGTTCTTAGTGCAGAAAGATAGGGAGCAGCAACAATACCGTAAATATTTCGTTCCTTGCTTGCTTTGCGCATAGCCTTTCGCCTTAATTTTGCCTGTTCTCTTGTATCATCAGGCATATTATAAGCATCCTCATAAGCTTGATTATCAAAAGGAACAATCCCGTCAGGATAATGCTTTTTTGCAAGCTTTTCTGATTTCAACAGAGCTTTGGCGTTTCTTATTTCCTGTTTGCGCCATGTGCGCTCCTCTTTATCATCAGTAACGGGCAATGCTATTGCCAGTTTCTGAGCCTCTTCAGCGCATTTATAGAAATTCACCGGCCCTCCTGAAGCTATAAGGCGGCAAAGCTCAAGCTGCTTTTTACCAAACTCATTTTTAAAGCGATTTAATTCATGCATTACAAAATCGGCTATTTCAACCTCTTCGTTATGTATTTCTGCTTCAGCAATTCTTGCTTTAGCTTTTTTTACCGCTTCTTTACGAATTGCTTTTTCTTCTTCGGTGTTTTGTGGTAATGCTTTCGCGCTTTTAAGCGCTTCCTTATACCCGGTTATCTTTTCCGAACCAAAATACTGCTTAGCTTTAATAACCGCCTCACAACCCTCTATATACGCCGCTTCATCCCTGGTACTTGAATTTTCATCTTCAACAAGGGTTCTTATTCTTATAGCACGAATCATGGATTTTTGACCCGTTTCTGAAATATCGTATAAGAACCAAGGAAGAACGTCTACTGCTGCACCGATAATAGAAATTACCAATAGAGTGTCCATCAAGGAGTACAAAACGCAGTTCGGGTTTTTCGTTTGCTTTGAAAGAGGAAGATTTTCATCATAATTCAAATAAACATCAAGCACTGAATAATCATTACCGTCAAAGCCTTTCTTCTTATAAACCCATGGGATAAATAAGCTTGTTATCGCATTTATAGCACCGCCGGCATAGGTAGAAACAAAACCAAACGCACCATCAACCCGTTCACCTATAAGATATTGCTGATTATCTCGCATATCTGATTCAATCGCGCTATCAATAACATTATATGTATCAACAAATCTGTCAAGCGTGTATACAATAAACAAGCCTACACCTGCAAGGGGACTTTTATAGAAAAGGAAATACGAAGCAATAAGGAAAACCTGAATAATATTTTTAACAATCTTAATTTTCTTTTTGCCGAATTTTTTAATAAACCAAGGTGAAAACAACATCCCCCAAAAGTTCGCATTATAAGAAATAGTGTTTAAAAGTCCGTAGGTTGTACTTTTCATAATATGGGCGCGGTAAACAAGCCAATCCCATATATTGCCTTTTGCTCCTTCAAGGAAATTATTCCAACCATCGGCGCATTTAATCCAGAAAATCTTGTTACCTGCAACAGCACGCATTGAACTTGTAAAGCTCATTTTGGTTATACGGCTCTTTGGTAAAACAAGCCTTTCCTTTGTGCCGAAATAAGCCAAAAGAACAACAGGCATAAGTAATGCCATTGGTGTATATGCGCCTCGGAAATATGTCATTGTGTACTTTTCGCCGTTGTCGGTTAAAAAATCAACCATAAAAGGATAATAAATATTGTTTATTGAATAACCCAAAGAATAAATAATACTTGTTATTGCCATTATTTTTGTACGTTCCTGCGTATTCGGAGTCATAACATGCACCATATTGGTTACACCTGTTTGCACCCAGCTCTGCACAGAACCCTGAATCTGCCCTATAACGAAAAGCATTATAATCATAAAGTAACGGGAAAACGGATGACTGCTATCACGCACCTGCTCATATGGAAGCCATAAGGATAACAGTGTAAAAATCATAGATGGAACAGCAAGCTTAATATAGACTCTGTATTTACCATCTTTGCTGCGAAGATTATCAACAATCCAAGCATTGAGAGGCGTTAAAACATATCCAATTGCCTGGCAAATGTACCCCATTATAAGAAGCTCATTATTATTCATACCCAAGGTCATACCTGTAAACTGATTACCCACGCCAAAGCCGATAGTCCAGTTTATAGACATATAAAGAGCCATCCAACCAATAGAAAGAAATATAATCTCTTTATATGGTACATATTCACCCGGTCGGGGCTGACTCCAATATAATTTGACCTCTTCAATTGCAGTTTTCACTTTAATCAATATTTCGTTCAAGCCATTCACCTAAAATCAAACTTTAAATATGGTTTTATCAATAAGAGAAACATCTTTTTTAGTTGTTTTTTCAAGTTCTAAAACAACAATTTCATTTTCATCCTTTAAAATTGGCGCAGGAAGATACAATGTATATTGCGGTCCGCGTTTTAAAAACCTGCCCAGATTAAAGCCGTTAACATAAACAACCGCATTTGTAAACCCACGCATATCAACAAAGGTATCAACCTTTTCTTCTGCTTTAAATGTTCCTTTCAGGAAGCAAGGAAAATCCTTGTGAGATTTTTTGTAACTGATTACAGGAGCTTTGTCAAGCTCCATACAGTAAATATCCCAATCAACAATTGCCTGACCACCTAAGTAAATTTCATCAAACCCTTTTCTGTCGTAAAGTCTTCTGCTATAGTTCACCCTACCAAGAGCCTGAACAAGAATATCAACCTTAATTTCGCCGTTAAAAGCCGGAATTTTAACTGAAAAGCTCTCATCATAAAGAGCTCTACCTTTTAATTTTGTTCTGTCGTAAATATGCTTAAGCTCACCATTTATATAAATGTATGCAATATCATGAACACCAAAGGCATTAAGCTCAGTATCATCGTAATTACCCTTTAAAACCGTGCTGTAAAGAATAAGTCCGCTGTTTTGACCATAATACTCCATATACTGCGGTATGTGGGATTTTTTATGTTCAGAAACTTTTTTATAAACATCCTTTAAATCTGCGAACTCTGTAAATTTCACCTTACCATATGCTTTTGTTTTGCTATCCTCAGGAAGCTCGGGTAATTCCTTTCCTAAATGTTTTCTCATTCTTTCCCTTAAAACAAAGTATTTTTCGGTATATGCACCATTTTCGGAAAGCGGTGCACCGTAATCATAGCTGGTTGTTGTAGGACAATAGCAATCATAATAATTTGCTCCTGAAGAAAAGCCAAAATTAGTTCCGCCGTGGAACATATAAAGATTAAAGTTTGCATCTTCGTTAAAAAAACCATCAAGGCTTTTACCTAAAGATTCCTCCGCATTATCTGTATGGTGAACCGTTCCCCATCTATCAAACCAACCGCACCAATGCTCCCCACACATAAGAGGTTTATCGGGTTGTAAAAGTTTTAAATCGTCAAAACGCTTTTCGTGATAACCGCCGAAATTCGCAACCATCCATTCTTCAGGAATTCCGCCACCGGAGAAGAAATATTTATTTTCTCCGTCGGAAGTAAAAAGAGTAACATCCACTCCCAAATTTCTCATTAAATCACGAAGCCAATAGAGATATTTTTTATCACGACCGAAAGAACCGTATTCATTTTCCACCTGCATTGCAATAAGTGTGCCACCATTTGTAATTTGATAAGGTATAAGTTTCGGAATAAGCACCTTAAAGAAATCCTCAACCGCTTTTATATACGCTTTATCCCAACAACGCAATCGAATATTTTTATCTTTAAGAAGCCAAGCTGGAAGCCCACCCAAATCCCACTCTGCGCAAATATATGGTCCCGGGCGCACTATAACATAAAGGCCTATATCCCGGGCAATTTTTATAAATTTCTCAATATTGAGCATACCCTCAAAATTAAACTGATTTTTTCTGGGCTCATGAAAATTCCACGGAACATAGGTTTCAACAGTATTCAATCCTGATGCCTTTAATTTTAAAAGCCTATCCTCCCAATATTCCTCAGGTATTCTGAAATAATGCATCGCACCTGAATAAATATGGAATTCCTCACCGTTTAGATAAAACTTTTTATTTTTCATTTCAAGCATAGCTATTTCTCCTTTGATATATATTTTATTATACTAACAAACACCTATAAACTCAAACTAAAAATAAAAAACGGCAACTGTGACAAATAAACAGTTGCCGTTTTGTTGGCTTTTACTAAATGCTTAATGCTTCCCAGGTTTATTCGGTTTCCCCGGTTTGTTTGCGCTAGGCTTGTTATGTTGGCTACCGGGTTTATTGTTCTGATTTCCGGGTTTATTGGTTTGATTATTGGGTTTAGTGGCTGCAGGCTTCTGCGCTTGCTCTGAAACCTCTATCTTAGCAGAAACACCATTTTCATCATAATGCGATAAAGCACCTTTTCCTTCAGCGCGAACTGTATAAATATATTTCACGCCTTTTTTTGCCGTTTTATCTGTGTATGATGTTGTTTTAACGGTTGCTACTTTTTCCCATTTACCTGTTTCAGTTTTTCGGTAAACCCTGTATTTTTCCGCACCTGAAACCTTCGCCCATTCCAATTTAATCGAATTGGTTGTTGTTGAAATACTACTAAGCTTCGGAGTTGCAATACACTTCACAGAATAATTGCCGTAATAATCGGATTTTATTGCCCCGTTGTAAGCCCTTACTGTGTAATAGTAGGTTGTTCCGCTTTTTGCAGTTTTATCTGTGTAAGAAGTTTCTGTGCATTTTCCGAGAGTTTCCCATTTACCACCTTTAACCTTGCGGTAAACAATATAGCCCTCTGCCCCTTTAACCTTACCCCAGGAGAATGCAACACCATTTTCGCTATTGGAAATCGAAATTATCTTTGGGGTTGCCAAGCTCACATAAGCTACACCTGCATAATGAGCAGATTTAACCTTACCGTTGTAAGCCTTAGCAGTGTAATAATATGCTACACCGCTTTTAGCCTTTTTATCTACATATGAGGTGCCTTTTGTTGTGGCAACTTTTACCCAACTGCCGCCCTCAACCTTGCGATAAACAATATAACCACCGGCACCTTTTACTTTGCTCCAAGTAAAATTAACGCCTTTAGAAGCCTTTGTTACGCTTACAAGCTGAGGTGCATCAAGGAATTTTATAGCAAGAGTTCCTTTACAAGCTGATTTTATATTCTGGTAATAAGCCTTTACAGTATAGTAATAAGTTGTTCCGCTTTTTGCAGTCTTATCTGTATAAGAAGCTTCTGCGCACTTACCGAGAGTTTCCCATTTACCGCCTTTAACCTTGCGGTAAACAATGTAGCCCTCTGCATTTTCAACTTCGTCCCAGCTAAGTTTAACTCCACCGATTACATTTGCTATGGATTTAAGCTTGGGAGCGCTTAAAGACTCAACCTTTTTAGTTGTAACAGTTTCAAGAATTTCACCGCAAACGGTGCATTCCTTATGCTGTTGAGTTGAACTATCTGTTATCCACTCTGAAGCTGTGTGACCTGTTGCGGAAATTACCTCGGATTCGGTTTTTGCGCCACATGTCGCACATTCTTTATGCTTCGAACCATTAGCGGTGCAGGTTGCCTCTGTAACTATCCAATCGCCAAAGCTATGACCTGTTGCAGGAATTGCTTCTGTCGCACTTTTTGCTCCGCAATATTCGCATTCTTGGTGCTTTGCACCATCAACCGTGCATGTAGGCTGAGCATCTGTAATGTAATCACCGTAGCTATGAGCATCGGAATCAACCGCTATAGCTGTTATATCAGATTTCTCTGCGCACCTTGTGCAGTAATGGTATTTTAAGCCTTCCGCTATGCAGGTTGGGTGGCTTTCAACAAACCAATCTGTTGTATAGTCGTGACCGAGAGCAGGAATAACCTCTGTGTAGCTATGGCCACAAGGGCAAGTATACTGCATTTCGCCTTCTGCTACGCAAGTTGGCTCAACGGTAACAGCACCTTCATAGTGAAGTGTTATTTCTGCCGCTTCAACATCATAATGAGTCTGAGCAGCAGTAAGTTGAGCATTATAGCTACCAATACTGATAGAATCCCATTGGGCAGAGGTGCCTGAGAAATAAACCTTTTCAAAATTAACGCAACCTAAAAAAGCTTTGCTGTAAACCTTAACAACACTCTTGGGAATTGAAACGAACTGAAGCTCCTCGCAATAATTGAATGTTGCCTTGTTAATATATTTTATATTTTCGGGAAGCCTCATGCTTACTATTCCCGAATAACCAAATGCGCTATCTCCGATAGCAGTAACCGTGTCAGGTATATCTATACTTTTTAATTTATAACAATATTTGAACGCATTACTATCAATTGTTTGAACGTTGCCGAGCATTTTAACAGATTCAAGATTCTCGCAACCATAAAAGCTACAGTTAGAAATAAGCTTAACCTCGTGAGGAATAACCACGCTCTCAAGCTTACTGCAATCTGAAAAAGCTAAACGTTCAATAGAAGTTACCGATTCGGGAATATCAACTGCTGTTATTTCGCTGCATCCGTTAAATGCAGATTCAGAGATTTCTGTTACACCCTCAGATATTGTTACCGAGGAAATTCCCTTACAATTATAAAACGCCTTTTCACCAATAACCGTAACAGGTAAGCCGTTATATTGCGATGGCACAACAACATTACCCTGAGCGCTTGTATTGCATCCGCTCAAAGTATAGGATTCACCATCTGTATTTAAAGAAAAACTAAAATCACCGGCGCTTACGGCATTAGCAGAAATGCTCAAAGGAAGCTCTGCAACCGGTACGCTGACCAATACACCGAAAGCAAGCACCAAAGCTAACATTAAACTTAATGCCTTTTTCATAATAACACCTCCAATATTTTCCACAAATATTATACCATAATATAAAAAAGAGTCAACAAAATAAACTCGCCCAAAAACGACACAATAACCTGCAAAGCAGTGAATAAAAAACCGATTAAATATTTTTGGAAACCGCAAAAACCCTTGATTTTAAAGGGTTTCAGGACTTTGTTTATTTATTCACAATCTCTGCGGTTTTATAAAATCAGCTACCTTCTACCGCAAAAAAACGGCATTTCCAACAAAGGAAAAGCCATTCGTTTGTTATAACTCAACAACAAATTTTTTCGCCTTTTTCGCCCCTGATTCCCGAAAAATTCTCGTTGTGACATTTTTACATAATTTTTTTCGAGTTATTTGAATTTTTATACCTTTTTCACAAATCCAATTTTACTCTACTGTAACGCTTTTTGCGAGATTTTTAGGCTTATCGATATCTCTGCCCAGAAGTTTTGCGGTGTAATAGCTTAAAAACTGAAGAGGTATAACCGAAAGGGAGCTTTGAAATGCTGAAAGAGTTACAGGAATCTTTATAACATCCTCGCAGGAAACGAACTCCTCTTTTTCGCTTTCATCAGTTATAATAAACACTCTGCCACCTCTTGCCGCAACCTCAGAAATATTGCTTAATGTTTTGCCGTAAACCTTACCTGAATTTGCAATAGCTATAAGAGGAGTGCCCTCATTTATCAGCGAAATTGTACCGTGCTTTAATTCCCCTGCCGCATATGCCTGAGAATTTATATAGGTGATTTCCTTCATTTTCAACGAGCCTTCGCAAGCCGATGCATAATCCGAAAGCCTGCCAATATAAAAAACATCTGAGCATTTATAAATTTTCGCTGATATTTCTTTCATTTTATCCGCAACAATCAGAATTGTTTTTTCAATTTTTTCCGGCAAAAGTAATAACTCATCTGTGTATTTTTTCACGGTTTCTTTGCTGATGGTTCTTTTTCCTTCCCCTATAAAAACAGCCAAAGCATACAAAGCCACAAGCTGAGCGCTGTAAGCCTTAGTGGTTGCAACAGCTACCTCGCGACCTGCCTTGGTATATATAACGTTTTCGCTCTCGCCTGCTATAGCGCTACCTGCAACATTAACAATAGAAAGTATCTTAGCATTATTTGCTTTTGCAAGGCGCAATGCCGCCAGAGTGTCTGCAGTTTCGCCGCTTTGGCTTATAAAAATGCCTAAGGTGCTTTCATCTGCAAAGCAAGGAGAATATCTATACTCCGAAGCAATTGAAACATCACAAGGAATTTTACAAAGCTTTTCAATAACATATTTACCCACAAGCCCCGTGTGATAAGCAGAACCGCAGGCAACTATATTTATTTTTTTAAGTTGATTTTTTAAAAAATAATCTTTGAGCTTTATATCCGTAAAGATGATTTTCCCATCTTTTATAAAAGAGTTGACTGTATTTTTAACCGCATCAGGCTGCTCAAAAATCTCTTTTAACATATAATGTTCAAAATCATTTTTTGATATATCAGATTCCTCAATTTCCAGGTTTTCAGGGTATTTTTCTATTTTTTCACCTGCGGAATTATAAAAGCTTATTCCATCCTTGGTTAGCGCGCACATTTCACCGCCCTGAAGCCTGAAAATGCTTTGAGCCCTTTCAGAAACAGCGCATAAATCAGAAGCGATGAAGCAACCTGTTTCGCATTTAACCGCAAGAAGCGGGCTGGCGCTGGCACAAGCAAAAAGAGTTTCAGGAAAATCACCACAAATAACTCCGAAAGCAAAAGAGCCTTTTAATAAACGGCAGGTTTCTCTAAGCGCGTCAATTACATCCCCTTTGTAAAACCTTCCTAAAAGCTGAACAGCAACCTCAGTATCGGTTTGGGATTCAAAATTAACATCGCTTAAAAATGTATTTTTTAATTCTTCTGCATTTTCAATTATACCATTATGAACAAGGGCAAATCTTCCGCCATTATCTATATGAGGATGAGCATTTTCCTTTGTTGGCGCACCATGGGTTGCCCAACGGGTGTGACCTATTCCGATTTTTCCGTTTAATTGTATTTTTTCCGTTTCATTTTCAAGATTTTTTATTCTTCCCGATACCCTTACTCTTGTAATTTTCCCATCCTCAAAAACCGCTATACCTGCCGAATCATATCCTCGGTATTCAAGCTTCTCAAGCCCCCTCAAAAGCTCAGGTGCTACCCTGTTTATTCCGATTTTTCCTATAATTCCGCACATAAAAATCCCCCCGGTAATGAAAATAGAACATTATATTTTATCTGCTTTCCGGGCATTTTATACATAAAACCCTCATCTCACCTTAAGGTGAAATGAGGGTTAAAATACTTTATACTCTCTGAACGGTAATAACTACCTTTTCGCCGTTAATATCCCATTCCTTTGCATTATCGCCTTTTTCGCCGTTTGCAATAGAATCAGCGAGAACAACTGTTGAAATAGTTGATTCATTTCTTTGGGCAATTTCAAAAATCTTATCATTGCCTGTAAGAGTAACATTGATTCTATCCATAACATTGAAATCGGAATCCTTACGCATTGTTTGGATTTTGCTTATAAGCTCCTTAACAAAACCTTCTTCAATAAGCTCAGGAGTAAGCTCTGTATCAAGAGCAACTGTTACGCCTCTGTCTGAAACAGTAAATACTCCCTCTTTTTGCTTTGTTTCAAGGAGAATATCTTCTGCAGTAAGCTCAACCTGACCGCTTGCAAGATCAAGAACGATTTTACCTTCAGCATCAAGGGTTGATTTTGCAGAAGAATCGAGATTTGAAAGAGCCTCTCTGATTTCGTTTAACTGCTTACCGTATTTGGGGCCAACCGTGCGAAGCTGAGGCTTAAAGATATAAGAAACAAAGCTGCTTGCATCCTCAACAAACTCAACATTTTTAACGTTAAGCTCTTCGCGGATAATATCTGTAAAATAACCTTCAACAGCCTTTTCACTCTGAACGAACATTGTGTTAAGCGGTTGGCGGTTCTTGATATTTGAACCGTTTCTTGCTGCTCTGCCGAGAACAACAATGCTTACAACCTCATCCATATTCTTTTCAAGCTCTGCATCAATAAGATCCTCGCGAACCTCAGGGAAGAAGCAAAGATGAACGCTTTCTGGGGCTGTTTTATCAACATTGCAAACAAGATTTCTGTAGATAGCCTCTGCCATAAACGGAATCATGGGAGCAGCTGTTTTTGCTGTTGTAACAAGAGCGGTGTAAAGAGTCATATAAGCAGCGGTTTTATCCTCTGTAACTCCCTGAACCCAATAACGCTCTCTACCGCGGCGAACATACCAGTTGCTCATTTCATCGGTGAATTCCTGCAAAGCCTTTGCAGCTTCGGGAATTCTGTAATTTGCAAGGTTTTCATCAACGGTTTTAACCATAGAATTAAGCTTGGAAAGAAGCCATTTATCCATAACGGTAAGCTTGCAATCATCAAGCTTATATTCAGATGGATTGAATTTATCAATATTTGCATAAAGCACATAGAATGCATAAGTATTCCAAAGAGTGCCCATAAACTTGCGTTGACCTTCAACAACTGCTTTACCATGGAAGCGGTTGGGAAGCCAGGGAGCAGAGTTAGTGTAGAAATACCAACGAATAGCATCTGCGCCATAGCTTTGAAGAGCATCAAACGGGTCAACAGCATTACCTTTTGATTTACTCATTTTCTGGCCGTTTTCATCCTGAACATGGCCAAGAACTATAACATTCTTATAAGGAGCCTTGTTGAAAATAAGGGTTGAAATTGCAAGAAGCGAATAGAACCAACCGCGAGTTTGGTCAACAGCCTCTGAAATGAAATCTGCAGGGAACTGGGATTCAAAAAGCTCTTTATTTTCAAAAGGATAATGGTGCTGCGCAAATGGCATTGCGCCTGAATCAAACCAACAGTCAATAACCTCAGGAACGCGGTGCATTTCTTTACCGCAATCGGGGCATTTAAGGGTAACCGCATCAATGAAAGGTCTGTGAAGCTCAATATCATCGGGGCAGTTATCGCTCATTGATTTAAGCTCTTCAATAGAGCCGATTGAATGGCGGCAACCGCATTCGCATTCCCAGATGTTAAGGGGTGTGCCCCAATAACGATTTCGGGAAATACCCCAATCCTGAACATTCTGGAGCCAGTCGCCAAAACGACCCTTACCGATGCTTTCGGGAATCCAGTTAATTGTGTTATTATTTCTGATAAGGTCATCTCTGACATCGGTCATTTTGATGAACCAGGATTCTCTTGCATAATAAATAAGAGGAGTGTTGCATCTCCAGCAATGGGGATATTCGTGTTCAAACTTGGGAGCATCGAATAAAAGACCCGCTTTTTCAAGATCAACAAGCACAAGGGGATCTGCCTTTTTAACAAATGTGCCGGCATAAGGAGTAGGCTCTGTCATTTCGCCCTTACCGTCAACAAGCTGAACAAAGGGAAGATCATATCTTCTGCCAACCTTTGCATCATCCTCACCGAACGCAGGAGCAATATGAACAATACCTGTACCGTCAGTCATAGTTACATAGCTGTCGGCAGTAATGAAAAAGGCTTTTTTATTCTGCTTTTCGCAAATAGGCTTAACGTAATCGAAGAGGGGCTCATATTCTTTGCCCTCAAGGTCAATACCCTTATAGCTTTCAAGAACCTCATAAGCAGCAGTTTCCTCTGTTCCGAGTTTTCCTAAAACCTTATCGAGAAGCGCCTCAGCCATATAATATGTGTAACCATCAGCAGCCTTTACCTTGCAGTAAACATCATCAGGGTTAACGCAAAGCGCAACGTTTGAGGGAAGGGTCCAGGGTGTAGTTGTCCAAGCGAGGAAGAAAGCATCCTCGCCCACTACCTTAAAGCGAACTACTGCTGAACGCTCTTTAACAAGCTTATAACCCTGAGCAACCTCGTGAGAAGAAAGGGGTGTTCCGCAACGGGGGCAATAAGGAACAATTTTAAAGCCCTTGTAAAGAAGATTTTTATCATAAATCTGCTTTAATGCCCACCATTCGGACTCAATGAAGTTGTTGTGGTAGGTTACATACGGGTTATCCATATCAGCCCAGAAGCCAACGGTGAATGAGAAATCCTCCCACATACCTTTATATTTCCAAACGCTTTCTTTACAATGGTCTATAAAGGGTTCAAGGCCATATTGCTCTATTTGCTCCTT
>JAZUOA010000179.1:0-9187 GCA_045604445.1 Acutalibacteraceae bacterium | reverse complement strand
CACAGTATTTGAACATTACACACAATACTCCATAAAAATCAAAAACCCGAACGTGTCACCATTGATGACAAGGTTCGGATAATTTGACTTTGGTGGGAGCGGGTGGATTCGAACCACCGAAGGCGGTGCCAACAGATTTACCGTCTGCCCCCTTTGGCCACTCGGGAACACTCCCATATAAATATTCAAAAAAATGGAGCTGGTGGACGGACTCGAACCCCCGACCTGCTGATTACAAATCAGCTGCTCTACCAACTGAGCTACACCAGCAACTTAATGCTTGAATACTATAGCATAAAAGATTGAGTGTGTCAAGAGAAAATTTTTGTTTTTTTGAAAATTATTTTAAAACATTAAAAAGAGCCTTTCTACAGGCCCTTTTTAATAGTTTGTTATATTTATATGTTTTTTGTTATTTCGTTGTTTATGTTTGCTCTTAAATTCAAGAGCCAATGTTGCTCGTGGGGATAATTTCTGAAAGAGAGCGGGATATCAAGCCCTTTCTCTATAAGGTTTAAAACGTAATCCCTCGATGTTAGGGCTTCTAAAAGGCGTAAAGCTCTGAGGTCTTGCAATGCATCTGCAAAAACAATGTGCCTTAAAGAATTTAATGGCTTGCCGTTTTCACCCGGGTAAACAACGAAAGAATCACCGGAAGGGAAACTGCCACCGGCATCAGTAATTTTAAATGGGTCAATGGGATGCTTGGAGTATTGGGAATACCAGAAATTATGACCCCAATGTAAAAACCCTTTTGCATTGTATTTATAAAGCAGTATACCTAAAACGCGGTTACGAGTTGAGGGCTGAGCAAACATTCTGTTTGGTAAAAAGCTATGGGTTTGAGTGCAACAGTAATAAGTCCAGAAATTCTCAACCTCTGCCCTGAAAATATCGGCTTCATCTTCTCCGCAAACGGGTGTTTTAATAAGTCCGCTTTTAAAATATTTGATATCTGAAAGGGCATCGAGCATATTAAAATCTGTAAAAAGACGGTGAATGATATCGGCAGCTTTTTTATAGTCCTTGATTTGGTCTTGGTTGGGTTCATCGGAAACATGAAGCCAACAGCGCTCTTTAATACCTAATTCCTCAACCTCTTTTTTAAATGCACAGGCAAAGGCCTCTAAAAACTCAGTGTAAGGCTTGCCGGAGGCTTTTGTTTCCCAACCGAAAATGCGTTTTTCTTCGCCATTAACGGTGGCAACTATTTTCGGTGCATGCTTTGCACCCCATTGGGTGAAAAAGTGGGAGATTTCAAAAGCTTCAATTCCGTTATCAAGGCAAAGGGTGATGTATCTTCTGAAATTCGTGAAATCAAAGCTGTAATCTTTACCATTTTTTTCCACAGCCACAAGTTGAACAGTTGGGCGTTCACCGCCTACTTCCGTATCAAGCGGTGGCGTAAAAACAGGGGTCAAAAGCATAGTTACCCCGCGTTCAGCGGCATTTTTTATATAGTTTTCAACTATTTCCCAATATTCCTCTGAAAAAATATCTACTCCGTAGTAAGTGCAAAGGCAATCGTTGTGAAACCAGTTAGTGAAAAGTAATTCTTGCTTGGGCAAAACAGCATCAATAATATTTAAAAGGAAGGTTTTTTCCACGGTTTCACTACCTGCGGTGAGTTTAACCGTAATTTTCTTTTTGCCGGAAACAAGTTTTTGGGGCTTGTATTCAAACCAAACAGAAGTCCAATCGCCCCAAGTGAGCTTGATGTTATTTTCAACAGGCATAAGCAAATCCGGAAATTCAGTGCGATTTAAGTCATAATGAAAGGAATCGAAATTTATTTCGCTTTTTTTGCCACAGGGGATATTTTTAACCTCGTAAGCAGTTATGCTGTTTTTTAAGGGAGAATCAATTTCAATTGTTAAAGTTTTTTCCGTGATTGTTTCAGGTTTAACGGCAATTTGAAAAGAAAAATTTTCATTTGAAAGGGCAGAAAAGTTTGTGAATTCCTCGAAATTTGGTTGTGTATCCTTGAAAACTTTATTTAGTGAAGATAGGACGATAGCTTGCATAAATTACGCCTCCGTTTTATCGATGCCTTTTTTACGAAGAATAATTAGAGGAATAAGCAAAAGAATTGAAACAACACCTGCCGCAATAAACATTTCTGCACAAGGCTCATATTTTTCAATACCGTTTTCAAAATAAACTGCACCTGAGGCTGCCTTGCAAACGGCATCGCCTATTGCGGGGCCTACAATCATAGGAATAAGAACAAAGAAAATCATTCGTATACCCTGGAAAAGACCTGTTTTATCTTCGGGAGTATAGTCGCGAACGGTGGAATTAAGCATAATACCAAGAAGTCCGTAGCCTGCGAGAAGGGGAATTGCAGCGATACCGAATTTTCCGAGAGTATCTGCAAATCCCGCTATAATAAGACCGATGATGAAAAGAGCTGTTGCAATTAAAACAAAGTTCTTTTTGCCGATTTTATCAATCAATTTACCTGCACCGATTATAAGAGCACCAACGCCTACAAGAATAAAGGGTGCAGCAATAAGAACGGGTGTTGTGAGGTACTGAACAAGGTTTTCAACCTTAAGACCAAGGCCGTGGTCAAGATAAATGAGAAGATAGGGGAAGAAAATCTGAACAGCGATGGAGTAAATGCCTACAGCAACAAGAGCTATATAAAGCTTGCTGTTTTCTTTGATAACAGAGGGCTTGAAGCCGTAAATGAGATCCTTCCAGTAGTTCGCGTTGGGGTTTCTTTCGCCGCTACGGGAATCTTTAAGGGTGAAAAGGCCGATAATTCCGCAAAAAATAACGAAGCCGCCGAGAATAAAGAAGAAATTGGGATAGCCGCCGAGAGGCTCGATCATACCGCCGAAAATAACAACTACTACTGTTGCAACGATGGGGAGAATAGAAAGAACGCTTTCTGCGGTTGCTCGGTTTTTCGGGGTTGTTATATCCGTTATCCATGCATTAAAGGCAGAGTCGTTGCTTGTTGAGCCTACAAATGTCATAATGCAGTCCATAGCAATAATTGAAATTGCTGTTGCGGTAACAATCTGGGCTGAGTCGCTCAGACCTAAAAGGTTGCCGATGTTTTCTTTTGTCAAAAAGCCAAAGGCAGCGGTGATAACGCCCCAGATGAGATATCCGACAGAAATGAAAACCTTGCGCTTGTTCATTTTGTCAGAAAGGTTACCCATAATAAAGGTGGTAACAACGGCGGTTATAGCGCTGAAGGCAACCATAAGGCGAATGGCGGTCATAGAGGAAAGGGTGCCCGTGACAGTACCGCCCTCATAAACCGTGCTGTACATAAAAGTGTTGTAATACATATTTTCCAGGTTCCATGCAACCTGCCCTACAAAGCCGAAGAGGCAAAGGTTAAACCAGATTCTGCCCGAAAGCTTGTTTTCGGAGGGCGCTTTAGTTTTTTTGCTCATAAAAACACTCCTATAAAAAAATATAATTTCATTATAATTATAAAACAGAGTAGTGTCAAGAACACAAAGCTTGAATAAATGGCGGGTTTTTACCAATAATTTTTTATATAAAAAAGGAGAAGTAAATTATTTACAAATGAAAACAAGTGTGTTAATATGAACAAGTATGTATTTTTGTGAAGGGAGGTAATGCAGTTGGAGCATAGAATTGTTGATTTGGGCTCTAAAGCGATGCTTTCAAGAATTCTTAAATATATCGACAAAGCCCCCGAAGAAAATCTTTTGAAAATTTTAAATGTTGCCGAAAGGCATTTTAAAATGTATCCGAAAGAGAATTTCAGGAAAATGAAAGCTGCGGTAAACGATAAGGATAATGTTTATATGCAGCTTGCTAAGGGAATTCTTAAGGATGTTGACAGGGAGCTTGTTAAAAGCTTACTTGTTTCGTTGGGAATTCACGCGGGCTATTATGGAACAAAAACAGTCAGAGCCAACCGCGATAAATATAACTGCAACATCCCTTTTATAATTCTTTTTGACCCTACAAGCGCGTGCAACCTTAAATGCAAGGGCTGCTGGGCGGCAGAATACGGCCATAGCCTGCGCCTTTCTCTTGATGAAATGCGAAGCATAGTTTCTCAGGGTAAGGAGATGGGAACGCATTTTTATATGCTTACCGGCGGCGAACCGCTTATTTGTAAGGATGATATTATAACTCTTGCTTCGGAAAATCCCGAATGCACCTTCCTCATTTATACAAATGCAACCCTTATTGATAAAAAGCTTTGCGATGATATTAAAAGCTGTGGAAATATAACCCTTGCTCTTTCGATTGAGGGTGATGAATGCTCAAATGATGATCGCAGAGGCGAGGGTGCTTACAAAACAACCGTTTCTGCCATGGAGCTTTTGAAAAGGGAAAAAATTCTTTTTGGTATTTCTGTTTGCTATACAAGCAAAAATGTTGCGGATGTTACAAGCGATGAGTTTCTTGATAAAATGGTTGCTGCAGGCGTTAAATATGCATTCTATTTCAACTTTATGCCTGTCGGAAAAGGCGCAGATAAAGAGCTTATTCCTACACCGTCGCAACGAAAATATATGTATTTCTGGCTTAAAAAGATGCGAAACGGAAAAACAGGTAAACCGCTTTTCGTTATGGACTTTCAGGATGATGGCGAATATGTTGGCGGTTGCATAGCAGGCGGAAGGAACTATTTCCATATAAACTCAAAGGGTGATATTGAGCCTTGCGTTTTTATACATTATTCAGATTCTAATATTAAAACCGACACATTATTTGAAGCATTGCAAAAGCCGTTGTTTATGGCATACAGAAAAGGGCAACCATTCAACGATAATCACCTTATGCCTTGCCCTATGCTTGAAAACCCTGATATTTTAAAAAAAATAATTAAGGAAACAGGTG
Source organism: Acutalibacteraceae bacterium (assembly GCA_045604445.1). GTDB lineage: Bacteria > Bacillota > Clostridia > Oscillospirales > Acutalibacteraceae > DTU089. The sequence goes on along the minus strand of JAZUOA010000179.1, from coordinate 4,345 downwards.
CTGAAAGTACAGACCTTGTTTCCAAGGAAAGCGCTGAGGAGCTTTGCTCAAAATGCGATGATTTCAGCAAGGCGTGGGCGCCGGTGGCAAAGGAAATCTGGGAAAATAATCCTCACCCTAAAACTCATACTCAGTATTACAGAGATTACAAATGATTTTAAAGCACCGCTTCGGCGGTGTTTTTTTAATGGATAATTGATAATTGACGGCGGGTGATTAAAGTGGGCTTGCATATTTCATACAAAAAATATTTGATGAAAAAGGGATGAAAAGATAGTAATTCATCATTTTATTGAAATTTGTCGGATTTTTAGGGGAGTGGCGCTTGAGGTAACCAAAAAATATTATAGTTTCTTGCATAAAAAATCGAATAAAAATACATTTACGTTAATTTAATGTTAACGTTTTGCATAAGCTTGTTTGAGGGTAATTGGCAAACCTGCCAAGAATGTTGCAAAAAATTGAATAAAATGTTAACTTTCGCCGAAAAATTTTACGGTTATTGACTAATAAAAATTCAAGTGGTATACTTTCTTGGTAATATATAATATGTATAGGTATGTGCATTTTCGATGAGGTGCAGTGACCGAAGCATAAGAAAGGTGATTTTATGAAGAAAACAAGAAAAGTTTTATCAGTTGTTCTTTCTCTTCTTGTTGCACTGGGTAGTATGCCGTTTGTTTATACAGGAACAGCCGCAGCAGGAACAATTGATAATCCCACCCTCCCTGTAAGCGAAAGCGGGGAGTACAGTCAAAGCGAAACAAACAACCTTACATTTTCGCAAAAAAGCTTGAATTTCACATTCTATCAGACTGTAGATGATGAATATTTCAAATTCACGCAGGCTATTGATGCGGATAAATATTGTGGCTCTGCCAATATAAGTAATACCGTAAATGTAGATCTCAGCTTTGCGCTTGCAGATGATGCTGCAACCACATCATTTATAAATAATAATGGCGGTTCAATTACCTATGTAGGTAATGATAGCGCTTCTTCAGGCCTTGCCTTTCCGGAAAGCTCTTCTTTAGCGGGCAGTTATTGGGATACAACAGAGTACAGCTGGGTTAAAACCACAACCTTTAAGGGTGCTCCTGCCGGTCAGACGGGTGTGCAGAACTACAGCTATACACAGCTTTTGAATCACAGAGTTGTTATTATTAACTCTGATAGCGTAACTGAGTCTGATAATTCTTATAGCACACAGGTTACTACAAATATGACGGTTATTGATGCCCGTGCTTTTGCACAGGAGCTTGCTCAGGCAGAGTCCGTTGTAGCAAACCCTGAAAATTATTCGGATGCATATGTTTCAGCAAATAAGGCTGCGTTTAATGATATTCCTTCAGGTCTTAAGAGTTTGTCTGTTGTGTATAGCCAGGAGGTTGTAGATAGTTATACTGAAATTCTTGCTAGCATTCCCGATGATTGCGCTGATTACACAGAGTATAATGCAACTTATGCAGAATACATAGCTTTTACCAATGATGAAGGCATTTATTCAGCACAAAGCTATCAAAAATACATTGCTGAGATTATATCAATCAACTCCGGCCTTTCAAAAACACTCACATCAGGTGATCAGGCTACTGTTGATGCCGCAACACAGGCAATCAAGGATGCTAAAGAACTTCTTGTAATTGAATTTGATGGTACAGGTGCTACTACTCAATCTGATATTGAAGATGTTACTCCCGTTGTAGGCAACGAGTTTAATTTCATTCAGATTAAAGATGACCAGGTGCTTGCTTTTACACAGCCTTGGACAATCTACCGTGGTAGCAAATCGTCAAACAGAATGTTCTACATAACATTAGATACTACCGATGCAAACACTGCAGCTTTTGCACCGAAATTTACAGACGACTGTGTCGAAACAGGAGCTTCAATAATATCAGGTGGTTTTGAAGGTACATTAACAAACCAGACAATATTTACAAACTGGCAAGAGGTGGATGAAGCAGGAAATGAAAAGGCTGATGTTGAAGCTATTATAGATGGTCGCATTGCACCTGAATATGCAGGCTTCCAGGCTGAAACAACATATTATTTAAATAACAGGCTTTCTTTTGTTGGCTTATCCGCAAGTGAATCAGGTGCAAAGACATATACTTATGTACAGAGATTTTATGTTAACTGGACCAGCTGGGCTTTCGGTACTGTAAACCACTATAACAGCACAACATATACTACAACCCTTAATATCACTGACGCTCGTGCTCTTGTTGAGGAATATAACAATGCAGTTCAGTCACTCAATAATCCCGGATTGCATAGCTCTTCATATATAACAGAGCTCCAAAAAATTGTTGATTCTGTTCCTCAGGATATGGTTAACGGTACAAAGTACTATACTCAGGCTGAGGTAGATGCTTACTATGAGCAGTTTGCTGTTTTATCTGAAAACAAAGCAGATTACTCTGCATTTGAAGCTGCATATCAAAGAATAGAAGCAATTCTTGCTGATCCCGATGCATATTCAGGTGCTACTATTGAAGCAGCTAAGGCTGCTAAAGAACAGGCAGATGCTTTTGATAAAAACCTTGTTGACAGTGTTGCAAACCGTGAGCTTATCGCAGAAAAGGCAGCAAGTCTTAATGCGGTTGCTGATAATGCTGAAACAAGAGCTGATTATACAACCTATAATCAGTATATGGATATTATTGATGGTTTGAATCCCGCTGATTACACAGGTGATGCCTACAGAGAATTTATGGATGTTGTTAATTCCGTTGAATCAACACTTCCTCTTGACCTTCCTGCAAGCCAGCAGTCAACAGTTGATGAAGCATGTAACACACTTCTCAACGCTTATCTTAAGCTTACAGGTGGCTCTATTACAGACCCCGATAGTGTAAGTTCACCATTTACTCAGGATGCTATTACCGGCGAATATACAAACGGCGTAATTAAATTTACCCTTGATTATCCTGAATATAATTTCACTCAGACTCTTAACGACGAAAAGCTTTCAATCAAAACAAATCTTACAATAAGCAGCGCTGATTCAAGCAAGGTTGTTGAATTGAAATCTTTGAAGATTTCTTCACTCGATCAGAGTGAGCTTGCTTCTCTTGATACATCAGGCAACTGCTATAACAGCGATAGCGTTACTATAAACAATGCAGAAAACTTGTTTATCAAGCCAAATCTTCAGTATAATGTTGTTCAGGGCGTTGAACTTCTCCTTGATGCAAACGGAGATCAGTATGCTGATACCAATGGTGATATGGCTTGGTTTACCACATGGCAAAATACTGCAGGCGTAGCTCTTTCAACAGATGGCCTTATTAACGACTCAACAACGCTTACAACAGAAGATTCTTCTGCTACTGCAGAATTCATATTTGCTTCTGCGGGTGGCGGCGATACAGAAACAAAAACAAGAAGCTATACCTACGTTCTCAGGCTTGCTTGGGCTGAGGATGGTGTTGAGCATCATGCTCATATTCCTGTAACATTTAACATTTCTGACGCAAGATATTTGCACTCAACATATTATGCATATATGGATTTCATAAATGCAGGTAACGACGGAACATATACAGATGCATCGTTCCAGGCTGCGGCAGATATTATGGCAAGCGTAAATACTGATGTTGTCAGCGCTAACGGTTATTATACTCAAGATCAGATTGATGCGGAAAGTGCAAAGCTTGCAAATGCTCTCGGTGCACTTCAGGTAAAAGCTGATTATTCTCAGGTTGATTCTCTTGCTTCCCAGGCTGAAGCAATGCTCAACGATACTACAAAAACATATACACAGGCAACCATAGATGCTCTTAACGATGCTCTTGCTAAGGCTGATGCTCTTAACAGAGACCTTGCAGCAAATGATGAAAGCAATGCTGCTATTCAAGAGGTTGTTGATGCGCTTCAGGCTGCAATTGATGGCGCTAAAGAAAAAGCAGACTATACAGAGTTTGATAAAGTTGTAGAGGATCTTGAATTCATTGTAAATAATCCTGATAATTTTACATCAGAAACAGTAGAAAATGCAGAAGCTGCGCTTGAGGATGCCAAGAATGTCAATAAGGATTATCCCTCAACAGAGCAGGGAACTCTTGATGACATTACAAATGAACTCAAGCAGGTTGTGGAATCTGCAAAAGAAAAAGCAGACTACAGCGGACTTGATGAAGCAATAAACGAAGCACAGAAAATTGTAGATGCTCCTGAAGGAACATATACAGACGAAAGCGTTAAAGCAGCTCAGGATGCACTTGATGCAGCAGAAGCTCTTGATAAAGACCTTGAAAAGAACGATGAAAATGATGCAGCAATTGATAAGGTAATTGAAGACCTTACAAATGCCGCAACAAATGCAGAGTTGAAGGCTGAT
>JAZUOA010000178.1:0-12430 GCA_045604445.1 Acutalibacteraceae bacterium | reverse complement strand
CCAGAATGCAAAACCACACAGGCGAACACATTGTTTCAGGTGTTGTTCATAAAATATATGGTTATGATAATGTAGGCTTTCATATGGAGGAGGATTATGTAACAGTTGATTTCAACGGTGAATTAACAAGGGAACAACTTGATGATATTGAAGAAAAAGCAAATGCAGCAGTTTATGAAAACATTGATATTCAGTGCCTTTACCCCGAAACAGATGAACTCGATAAAATTGATTATCGTAGCAAGCTGGAATTAACCGAGGATGTTCGTTTAGTTAAAATAGGCGATGTTGATTTATGTGCTTGTTGTGCTCCCCATGTTAATAAAACCGGTGAGGTAGGAACAATTAAAATCCTTGATTTTATGCGACACAGGGGAGGAATTCGCCTAGTTATGAGGTGCGGTTTTACCGCTTTAGCAGATTACAGGGAGAAATACACAAGCGTGTATGAGGTTTCAGGGCTTTTATCAGCTAAGCAACCTGAAATTACAAAGGCAGTTGAGCGTTTGAAAAATGAAAATGATTCGTTAAAACGTGAATTCTTCTCATTCAAGCAAAGTATAGCTGAAAATGATAAAAATAACCTAATAATGCATAGCGGTATCTCTTATTTTATATCTGCATTTTATGATGCCGATATGATGCGGACTCTCGCTAATTATGGTATGTCAGTTTCTTCTTTATGCATTATTTTATCAGGTAACGATGACGAGGGCTTCTCTTACATTGCAGGAAGCAATAGTGTTGATATGAGAGCATTTGCAAGGGAATTTAATTCTGCTCTTTCGGGCAGAGGTGGTGGCAGAGATACAATGATTCAAGGTAAGATTTCTGCCTCCCGAAATGAAATAACAGCTTTTTTGAATAATTATAAATTATAGGATTTTTAGTGTGGTTATGAGTCAATTATTAAAACAATTACCAGAATTCAATATGGGCGAGTATAAAGCATATCCCTCAAATGAGGGGTGTGAGTTGGCTCTGTTTGAAAATATTGAGTTTGAAGCCTTTTTGAGTTATTGCAAAAGGCTTTCAGAGGTTTATGAAAAGGTTAACGAAAATAAAATAGAAAACAATACTTTTATGTTTTATAAAAATGAAGATTTTATCATTTGCGCAGGCTACTATAATTGCGATAAAACATTAAGGTTGGTTGTCGATAAAAATAAAAATTTACCACCGTTTTCAGCAGAAAACCTTTTGAAAAAAAGCGCTACAACTCTTTGGCAGTTTGAGGTTGACCATTCTTTGATTGATTGTGGTATGTGTTACATCATAAGAACCTGCTCCGGTAGGTTTTTTATAATTGACAGCCCTCATACATATTCAATAAATGATTGCGAAAGAATTCATGACTTTTTGAGAGAGAGAACTCCTGAGGGAGAAAAAATTCATATAGCGGGTTGGTTTTTCTCGCATGGTCATGAGGATCATATTGCACAGTTTATCAGTTTTCTGGGCTTTTATATGAAGGATGTTATAATTGACAAAGTTTATCACAATATCGTTTCGCCCGATCATCGTGACGGTGGCGATTGGATGGATTCTCATCGAGGCTATGTTAATATGTTTTATAATGCCCTTAATAACCATCCTGAAATATCAGTTGTTCGCTTGCATACGGGTCAAAGCTTTTTTATTGATAATTTAAAATTTGATGTTTTATGTTCTCATGAAGATGTTTTTCCCAATGATAATAGTAATTATAATGACTCATCCGTAGTAATTATGATGACTGCTGAGGGAAGTAAGGTGCTTTTCCCGGGAGATGCAGGCCATGAGGAAAGCTATATCCTTGAAGCCAGGTATCCCGAATATTTAAAAGCCGATATAGTTCAGCAGGCTCACCACGGTCATTTTGGTACAACTGACAATTTTTATCGTTTGGTTGATGCAAGTGTTGCTCTTTTTCCTGTTACCCAGATTAAATTTGATGAGGAGCTTGAGCATTGGAGTGCGAATAAGGTTTCTCTTGAAATTGCCGATGAATATTACATTGCCTCAAATGGCACGGTTGAAATTGATTTACCATATAAAAAAGGCGGGGTAAAAGTTTTTCCTGATGAAACATTTGAAAGCTTTAGCGGCGTTTATAACTTATGGAGCTATGAATATACCCAGGAATATAAAAAAAAGCTTTATGAAGAATATTTGAATCGTGGCGGTAAGCCATTAGATGAATATAAAAATGGATTTTGATTATAAAATTGTTCGTTCCGATAGAAAAACACTTGTAATTCAGATTGATTTATACGGTAATGTTATAGTTCGCTCACCATACAAGCTTTCTGAAAAAAGGATTGAATCTTTTTTGAAGGATAAAGAGTTATGGGTTTTAAAAAATATTGCTATACAAAAAGAAAAATCTAAAAATCAAAAGATTTACAGTGAAGAAGATATTGAAAATTTGCGGAAAAAAGCAAAAGAAACATTACCTGTTAAGGTTCAGTATTATTCTGAATTGATGGGTGTTAAACCCAAAAGTATAAAAATCAATTCGGCAAAAAAACGGTTTGGTTCTTGTTCTGCAGAAAACAATTTAAATTTTTCTCTTTATCTCATGGAAAAGGATGAACGATTTATTGATTATGTTGTTGTTCATGAGTTAGCTCATATAAAGCACCATAATCACAGTAAAGAATTTTATAGTTTTCTAGAACAGTTTATGCCGGATTATAAAGAAAGAGTAAAGTTATAACGGAGGAGCCTTATGCCTACAACAATTTTAAGTAAATTGCTTACGGGAGTAATTAAAACTCATGGTAAAATCAACCTTAAAAGTAAAGCGGTTAAACCTTTGGGTACCTCGATAGTCGATTTTCTCAAGGAGCCGCGTTCCGATAAATTTACAATTGGCTTTTCAAAAAAAATAATGCTTCCAAATGATATTGATAAAAAAAAGTATTACATTGCAGGCTATGGTGAAAATAATCCCGCAAAAGGTGTTATTGACCCTCAATATGCTCATGCTATGTGGATTGACGATAATTCGGGTAGAGGTGGGGTATTGTTTATATCTCTTGATATTGTTGGCCTTTTAAATAAGGATGTAAATAAAATTCGCGAAATGCTTAAAGGGTTTTGTGAAAAAACGGGGTGCCGCAATATCAGCGTAATGTCAACCCATAACCATGCAGGTATTGATACAATGGGTATCTGGGGTCCGCTTCCGTTTAGTGGCAAAAATCCGAAGTTTATGAATATTCTGTTTGGTGCCGTTGTTGATGCGGCTTTTGAGGCTTATGAAACCCGTTCTCAAGGTGATTTGTATTTAGGTACAATTGAAGTGCCTGATATGCAAGAGGATATAAGAACTCCTATAGTTTATTCTAAAACATTAACCAGGCTTCGTTTTATACCTGATGAAGGAAAAAACGAAATTTGGCTTTTAAATTTTGCATCTCACTCGGAATCTCTCCAAGGCTGTAATCATCTTGTGAGTGCAGATTTCCCATGTTATCTCAGAGAAAAAATAAAAAAAGAAACAGGTGCCGATGTTTTATATACCGTCGGTGCAATTGGTGGGATGATTAGTATGGACATCCCCGAAGAGAACATTCTCAGAGATGAACACCGGTTAATTGAATCTACCCGAAATATCGGTTATAAATTAGCAGACTATGCAATTTCAATTGCTAATGATAAAAAGCTTGAGCCGTTAGTTAATTACGCAAGAAAAGAGTTTTACGCCGATGTGGAAAACCCTGTGCTTACTATTGCGTGCGATATTGGTCTTTTATCTGCAGATAAATTTACAAAAAAATCAGCACCGAATTATTGGTGCCTGAAATCTGAAATTACATATTTCGAGATAGGCTTTAAAAAGCTCTTGTTATTACCTTGCGAAATTTTTCCTGAGCTTGTTTTTGGTGGCGCTTTAAGCGCGGAAGAATCAGGAACAGGAAAGGGGGCGGAGGTTAACCCTGAGCTTCTTTGTGATATTGTCGGTGATAATGAAATTCTTGTTTTTGGTCTTTCAAATGATGAGTTGGGATATGTTTTACCGCCGAATGATTTTGTTTTAAATGAAAGTGCACCGTATCTTGATAACGGCAGAGATGTTCATAACCGTCGTCATTATGAGGAAACCAACTCTATGGGTCCGAAAATGGCAGAAACAATAGCTATAACGCTTCAAGAACTAATAAACGACATAAAATAACTAAAACAGTCGATTACTTTTTTGTAATCGACTGTTTTCTATTTGTATTTTTCGCATTCTGCAACGGCTAACTTGTCGCATCTTTCATTTTCAGGGTGTTCGTTATGACCTTTTACCCAATGGAATGTAACATTATGAATTTCTAAAAGGTTGAGAAGCTCGCTCCATAAATCCGGATTTAAAGCAGGCTTTTTATCCGGTTTACGCCAACCATTAGCTTTCCATTTGTAAACCCAACCCTTCGTTACAGATTCATAAACATATTTTGAATCCGTAGTAACGGAAACGTTACAAGGGAATTTCAAAGCTTTTAAAGATTCGATAACAGCGGTTAATTCCATTCTGTTATTTGTGGTTTCTTTTTCACCACCGCAAAGTTCTTTTTCTTTTCCGTTATATCTTAAAACAGCACCCCATCCGCCTGGTCCTGGGTTACCACTACATGCACCATCAGTAAAAATTTCAACGCTTTTCATACAATACCTCGCTTTTTATGTATTCTATCACATATCTAAAAAAAATAAAAGACTATAGCAATAAATAATTGTTTAATTACCATCTCGTCGGGTAATACTTTTATGAGGGTGAATTTAATGATTGTTATTGTAGCTGAATGTTTAAAAAAAGGTTTTTTTTCCGAGTATATGGGCGTTGCAAATTGTTCATTAGTACCTGTGTTTGATGAAACGCTGTTATCTTATCAATTGAAAAATTTTGTTGGGTTGAAAATAGATAAAGTTTTTGTTGAATGTTCAACAAAAGCCGATTTTAATGAAACTAATGATGTTTTTTTGATTGAATTCAACAACTTGTCTATGATACTTAAATCTTTGCTTGCTCTTCCTAAAGATACACCGGTTATTCTTATAAAAAATAATTGTTATTTTGAGTTTAATACTGATTTTTATGATAATAAGGGAAGCTTTTGTTCTTTATATAGCAATGAATATGATAATCCGTTTATGGTTTATGTGAATGCAGAGGCTGTTATAAAAGAAATAACAGCTTTTGAAAATTTGTTGAATTTGTTTAATGAAAAATCAAAAAAAGATTGTTGTTCGAGTTATTTTAAGGAGTTAACGGGGTATAAAAGTTATTTATCGCTATTATTTGATATTTTAAACAGAAAAACTGTGTTTCACCCACCTTTGATTGCTGATAAGATTTTTACTGATGAACAAATTCCTGAGGGGGATTACACAATCATTCCTCCTGTATTTTTTAAGAAAGGCGTTCAAATTGAATCGGGGGCAATTATCGGTCCTAATTCAATTTTGATGAATGATGTTGTTATCGGGAAAAATTCTTTTGTTCGTTATAGTGCGTTAATGAACGATGTTTTTGTTTCATCAGGCTGCTATGTCAATGGTAGCCTTCTGTGTGAAAATGCAACTGTTAAACGAAACGGGTCGGTTTTTGAAGGGAGTGTTTTGGGAGTCAATAGCGTTTTGGGTGAAAGTTTCATTGCTGAAAACAATTCAAAATTCAAGCCTAATGTAAAAACAGACAGAAATTTAAAGAAATTATTTATTGCAGATTGTGGTGATAAAGAGAATTTATTCGGCTTTTATAATCTTACGCCCGAAAAATCAGCATTATTAGGCTCGGCAATAGGAATGGTTTTTGAGGGCTTATCAGTAGGCGTTGCAAGCGATGGTAGCCATAATTCGTTATCGGTAAAGTTGTCTTTATTAGGTGGTCTGATATCTGTTGGGGCGGATTGCACTGATTTTGGCAATTATTATAACTCAAGAATTTTTTTTGATACATTATTCTGCGATTTGGATTATTGTATTTTTATTTCCGGAGGCAATTCGGGAACCAATATAGCTATATATTCCGGCGATTTTTCTCCAATAGGAAATTCAAGCTTTTATAACATATTAAATGCCGTAAAACATAAAAACTTTAACTATTGCAGCAGCGATAATTGTAAAGGTGTTAAGCAGATAAAAGGTTTAGGTAAAATGTATTTAAGGCTGATTTCTGCTATGTTTTCTAAGCCATTGAAATATAAAATTATCTGCAAAACTGACAATGTGTTTGTGAATAAAATGATAAACGATGCGTTACTTTTAATTGGAGAAAACAAGGATTCAAAAGAAATAATTAAATTATGCTTTAATACAACTGCAACAAAGGTGTATTTTGAATATAAAAAGAAAACTATATCCTATAACAAGCTTCTACGATTTTCAGAGTTTTGGAGCGGTGAAATAAGAAAAAAGGAGAGTGGTTATAGCGAAATTTACGGAAGAATTAAACGATTCGATAGTGTCTTTCTTTCTTTTTTTGTTTTATCCGTTCTTAATGATTCAAGCTTAACAATTACAGAGCTTTTTGATAAACTTCCGCAGTATTTTATATATCAAAAAACCTTTAGCGGTTCTTTGAAATCTACTGATTTTATTAAGTTCACTAATGCCGGTTCTGATGTTTTTTGCAAAAATGATACCGTTTTTATTGAAGACAAAAAAATTCGGGCTGGAATTAAAAGAATAAATGGTGGCGAAATGTCAAAAATATCGGTAAAAACTGCAGATTCTGAGGCAGGTGAAGAGTTTATTTCAAATTTTCAAACCACGATTGGTTCTACTTGACATAAATAATAAATAATAGTAAAATATAGAATTGATAAATTAGGATATTATGCCGTCTTGTATCCGGCGGCTTACATAAAATTAAGTTTAACAAAAGATTACCTTTTCAGGAGATATTTATGAAAAAAGAAAATATTAAAAAGAATTCTTCTGCAGTTGATTTAAATAAGCAGAATACCAAAAACAAAGGAAAACCAGCGGGAGCAGAAAAAAGCAAAACTTATAATTCTCAAACTAAATCAAAAAATAAGCAAACGGAGTTGAAAAATAAGGGTTCCTTAAAAAAAGATACAAAACCGAAATCAAGAAAAACTGAATATAAAAAGAGCCCATCAAGATATTCAAAAATAACACCTCCGCCTTCGGTTGAGCCTGTGAAAATTTCTTTTTTGGGTGGTATCAACGAGGTAGGTAAAAATATGACCTGCTATGAATACGGCAAGTCAATGCTTATTGTTGATTGCGGTCTTGCCTTTCCTGAATCCGACCAATTGGGTGTTGATTTTGTTATACCTGATTTCACGTATGTTGAACGAAATGTTGATAAAATTAAAGGTGTAATTATTACTCACGGGCATGAGGATCACATAGGTGCTTTATGTTATCTTTTGAAAAAAATATACGTTCCTGTTTATGCAACACTTCTTACTGCAGGGCTTATCAGAGGAAAGCTTTCAGAGCATAAGCTTGACCATGAGGTTAGTATTCACATTATTAAGGCGGGCGATGAAGTAGGTTTAGGGGATTTCAAGGTTGAGTTTATTAAAGTTAACCATTCAATTCCTGATGCAGTTGCTTTAGCGATTAAGTGTAATGCGGGTACCATTGTTCAAACAGGTGACTTTAAAATTGATACAAGCCCGATTGATGGTGGGATTATTGATTTATCAAGGTTTGCTGAGCTCGGAAATGAGGGCGTTCTCTGCCTTCTTTCAGATTCAACTAATGCTGAGCAACCGGGATATTCCCAAAGCGAAAGTAAGGTTGGTGAAACCTTCCGCAATTTGTTTACTCAGGCAGGCGACAGGCGCATTATAATCGCTACCTTTGCTTCTAATATTCACAGAGTTCAACAGATAATTGATATTGCAGAAAAAACCGGAAGAAAGGTTGCTCTTTCAGGACGAAGCCTTGAAAATGTTGTTTCGATTGCTTCTGAACTTGGTTATATGAACATAGCTGAGGGAACGCTAATCGGTATTGATGAAATAAAAAAATATTCTGATGACAGGTTAGTTATTGTTACAACCGGTAGCCAGGGTGAACCTATGTCTGCTCTTTCGAGAATGGCTTCGGGAGGTCACAGAAAGGTTAGCGTTGGTTATAACGATTGCGTTATAATTTCAGCCAGACCAATTCCCGGAAATGAAAAAACAGTCTATCGAGTAATTAACGACCTTTTAAAGCTTGGCGCTCGTGTAATTTATGAGAAAATGTATGATGTTCATGTTTCCGGTCATGCTTGCCAGGAAGAATTAAAAATTATGCTTTCTCTTGTAAAACCTAAATATTTTATTCCTGTTCATGGTGAACAGAAACACCTTCAATACCATGCACGCCTTGCAGAAAGCATGGGCATAGACCATAATAATATTCTTATTGCCGACAATGGTTATGAAATATCCCTGAGTGATAGATCAATGAGCGTTTCCGGAACAGTTGCTAACGGTAAGGTGTATGTAGATGGTTACGGCGTAGGTGATGTAGGCGCAAGAGTTATGAAAGAAAGGCTTCATCTCGGTCAGGATGGTATTATAATAATCACAGCAGCTATTGATGGTGCTTCCGGTGAGCTTTTAAGCGGTCCTGAGGTTGTTTCGAGAGGATTTGTTTATGTTAAAGAGGCTGAATTCTTAATGAATGAAGCGGTGAGGGTATCCATGAGGGTAATAGATAGTTTCCCGCCGTATAGCTTTGACGTTAATGCTATGAATATTAAACTTCGTGATGAAATATCGCGGCTTATGTATGAAAAAACAAAGCGTAGTCCAATGATTCTACCCATTCTTTTGGAGGTTTAAAACAAGGGATGAAGTGTTTAGCTCTTTTTTACCAAAACCCGGCAGGCTTTCTTTGCTCTGCCGTATTATTGGTTTTTTCTATATGCAGTTTTGTCCTTGATAAAAGTGTTGCATATATTTTTCTTGCTGCTTTTTTTGTTGTCTTGTTTGTTAATATTCTCTACGCTTCTCTTACACTTAAGGCAACGCGAAAGTATGTCAGAAAAGTTAACAGAACCTTTTCTGAACAAGATTTGAATGTTGTTGATGAGTTCCCTTTGCCGAACGTTATGTGTGATATGAAAGGAAATATTGTTTGGTATAACTCAACCTTCGAATCAGAAATTCTTTCCGAATATACCGGCTCTAAACTTAATATGAATCAGTTTTTCGCTGATTTTAAATATTCTGAATATGCTTCATTAAAAAGAACTGATTCTGAGTTCAACGGAAAGAAATATTCTGCTTTTATCACAAAGATTAAAAGCGAATCTAACCCTATGCTAAGTTTTTATTTCTTTGATGATACATATCTGAAGAATACGGAAATTGAATTTAAATTATCAAGACCGTTTATTATGCTCATTCTTGTTGATAATATCGAGCAACTTTCGCGCCGGCTTACTGATAGTAAGTTTGCTCAGGTTTCGGGTGGCATTGAAAGTAAAATTGAAGAATGGCTAAAGGATGAAGAGCTTATTTTGAAAAAAACAGGCAATGGTAGCTTCCTTGTTATTGGCGAAAAACGCAATCTTGATAAATTAACTGAAAAAAAATTCTCAGTTTTAGGCGAGGTCAGGGAATATAAGTTTAATAATACCCCTGTTAATGCTACGTTATCGATTGGTGTTGGCTCCGGTGAAAATTTTGCTGTCTGCGAAGCAAGAGCTAAAAAGGCGCTTGATATGTCGTTGGGCAGAGGCGGAGATCAGGCGGCAGTTTATACAGACAGCGGTTACATTTACTTTGGCGGAATGGCTAATCGAGCCAATGATAATTCAAGGGTTTCTCCAAGACAAACAGCTGCTAATATGTCTAACTTCATAAAGAAATACAAAACTGTTCTCATTATGGGGCATAAGTTTTCTGACTATGATGCTATTGGTTCTGCAATGGGTATGCAGTTTTATTCCGAGGCAAATGGTGTTCCTGCTTATGTAATTGTTGATGAAGCTACAACGCTTTCTAAACCGCTTTTAGCATATGCACGTGAACAGGGATTTGAGGAGTTTGTTTCTATTGATGAAGCTCTTGAAATGTGCAATAATGACACGGCTCTGATTATTGTTGATACTCATAGGCAGTTTTTACTCGATTGCCCTGAAATATATGATAGAGTTGGTGGTCGCATTGTTATAGATCACCATCGCAGAAGTGATGATTATATAAGCAATGCAGATATTTTCTATCATTTACCTTCACCATCCTCAACCTGTGAAATGGTTTCAGAACTTATTCAGTATTCAACAATTCAGGACAAACTACCTGATTTGATTGCAACCGCGCTTCTTTCCGGTATTGTTCTTGATACAAGAGAATATGTTTTAAGAACTTCGCAACGAACTTTTGAAGCTGCAGCTTTTTTGAGAGAGAACAATGCTGATACTGTTGAAGTAAGAAAGCTTTTTTCGGTAAATTCACAAATGATTTCTTTGAAAAATGAAATTATTTCAAACGGTAGCATTTATAAAGGCTTTATGATTTCTATTGCGATGAAGATTGATGAAAATATTCGCGTAACAACCTCAAAGGCAGCCGATGAAATGCTTAACATAGAAGGTGTAAAGGCATCCTTTGTTATTGCAGATATAGGAAACGGTGTTATGCAAATTTCCCCTCGTTCCTTGGGCGAAGAAAATGTTCAACTTATAATGGAGTCTTTAGGCGGTGGTGGTCATAGTACTATGGCTGCTGCTCAGATAAAGGATTCAGATGAATTACAAGCAAAGCAATTGCTGTTGAAGGCGATTGATGAATATTTACTAAATAAATAATCTTTCCATGGAGGTACAATATAATGGAAGTAATTTTAAAAGCAGACGTTAAGGGATTAGGTAAAAAAGGCGAAAAAGCAACTGTTTCTGATGGTTATGCAAGAAATTTTCTTTTTCCGCGAGGTTTGGCGGCTGAGGCTAATGCTCAGTTAATCTCTGAACTTAAAAATAAAAAATCTTCTGAGGAATTCAGGGCAGAAGAGGAGCTTAAAGCCGCTAAGGCAAATGCTGAAAAAATCAACGGTAAAACTGTTGTATTTAAGGCAAAGGGCGGAACTAACGGCAGGCTTTTCGGTTCAGTTACTGCAAAAGAAATTGCAGGCGTGGTTTCAAAAGAATTTAACGTTGAAGTTGATAAAAGAAAAATTACCGTTGACGATATAAAAGCATTTGGCACATATAATGCTCAGGTTCGTTTGCATCCAAAGGTTTCTGCATCCTTTAAAGTGCAGGTAGTAGAAGAATAAAGAAGGAAAAAGATATGGCTGAAAAAAATAAAGCAACTGCTCTTGATGGTATAATTTTACCTTACAGTATGGAAACTGAGCAGGCCGTTATTGGTTCTATTCTTATAAATCCTGAGTGCGTAACGATTGTTCTTTCTAATGTTAAGCCTGATTATTTCTATATGCCACAGCATAAAGCGATAATGGAAGCAGTTATGATTCTTGATACCTTGGGTTCGAGAATTGATGCGTTAACTATTCTTGATAAGCTCAGCTCTAACAGTGCATTTAATTCTGAAGAAAATCGCTCTTACCTTATGGAAATTGCTCAGAATGTTCCATCAGCGGCTAATGTTGAAAATTACTGTAAAATTGTTCGTGAAAAGTATTTTTTAAGAACTCTTATAGGTATTTCTCGCGAAACAATTGATTCAGCTCTTGATGGTGGAGCTCAGGCAGATAAAATTTTAGATGCTGCAGAGCAGAAAATTTATGATATCAGAAAAGGTAAATCAACCGGCTCTCTTCAGCGTTTAAGCGATGTTATTTCGGCAGAGGTTTATCCTACATTGACTTTGATTTCTTCTGAAAATGCCGATGAACATAAGGGTATTCCGATGGGATTTTCCAAGCTCGATGAAATTACCTCAGGCTTAAACCGCTCAGACCTTATTTTAATTGGTGCTCGCCCGGCTATGGGTAAAACGAGTTTTGCTCTTAATATTGCAAGAAATGTTGGTATGACGGGCAGAAAGGTTGTTTTCTTTTCTCTTGAAATGTCAAATGAGCAGTTAGCGTCCAGAGTTCTTTCCACAGAAGCTCGTGTTCCAAGTAATAAGCTTCGTTCAGGAGATATTTCTGGAGAAGAGTGGATGCGCCTTGCAGAAGCGGCAGAGCGCCTTACAAAATGTAATCTGTATTTTGATGATACATCAACAATAACAGTTCCTGAAATAAAATCGAAGATTAAAAGAGCTAAAGACGTTGAATGCATTGTTATTGACTACTTAGGTCTTATGGAATCAGCAGAGAAGAAGGAAAACAGAGTTCAGGAAATTACAGGAATAACCCGTGGTTTGAAAATGCTTGCAAAGGATTTAAAAATACCTGTGGTTGTGTGCGCTCAGCTTTCCCGTGGTCCTGAAAAAAATGGTAAAGCTTCAAACAGACCTATGCTTTCCGACCTTCGTGATTCAGGTTCTATCGAGCAGGATGCCGATATTGTTAT
>JAZUOA010000177.1:0-10442 GCA_045604445.1 Acutalibacteraceae bacterium | reverse complement strand
GCTACGAACCAGTACGTCTGGGGTTCGAGTCCCTTCCGGCGCGCCATAAGAAACAGTGCAACTTCGGTTGTGCTGTTTCTTATTTTTTTATGAAAATGAAAGGGACTCGAACCCCTCTCGGCGAAGCCGAACACAATGGTTGCCGACCCGACGGCAAAGCGTAGCGACCCGGTCGGGTTCCCTTCCGGCGCGCCATAAGAAACAGTGCAACTTCGGTTGTGCTGTTTCTTATTTTTTTATGAAAATGAAAGGGACTCGAACCAACATTGTAGTATGTAATATATAATTGCAAAGCATTCATTTTCGTGGTATAATTCATTTTGTAAATAATAAGATTATTTGTGATTTTACTCTACCATCGGTTGATTTCTCCCTACTCAACTGTTGGTATGTGTATTTTCAAAGCAGGAAATAATATAGTAAGAACGAAAGGAGGCGCCTATGAATCAAGAAAAAATCGGAAGATTTATTGCCGATTGCAGAAAAAAGGAAAATTTAACTCAGGTGCAGTTGGCTGAAAAGCTGAATATTACCGACAGGGCTGTTTCAAAATGGGAAACCGGTAAGGCAATGCCCGATTCTTCTATTATGCTTGAATTATGCAGTATTCTTAAGATTACAGTTAATGATTTGTTAAGTGGGGAGGTAGTTGCAATGGAGAATTACAATAAAGAAACAGAAAACAACTTGCTTGAAATGGTCAAGCAAAAACAGGAATCAGATAAACGGTTGCTACGGATGGAGTCACTTGCGGGTATAATGGCAAGCATACCTTTTGTGGTAGGCATTGTGATAGGATTAGTTGTGCCAATGGAAGAATGGAAGCAAATAGTAGTAGTGCTATCCGGTATGATACCGCTGTTGGTGGCGATTCCGTTCTTACTACGTGTTGAGCAGGTTGCCGGGTTCTATGAATGTCAACACTGTTACCATCAATATATACCTCAATATAAATCTGTTTTTATTGCGCCTCATATTGGCAGAACAAGATATATGAGGTGCCCCAGATGCAGGAAAAGGTCGTGGCAGAAAAAGGTGTTAACAAAAGAATAAACCAATTTCGATTTGCTGAATAGGGTGAAAAAGGGGCTGTAAAAAATGATGCAGAACGAACAAACCGAGCAAAAACAAGGCTTTAGCCGTGTTTTTGGTTACCGAAGGCGTACAAAGGTACGTCGAGTGGCGAGGTTTGTTTGTAGAACAAAACACAAATATTTCTCTTTATTTATGTGTTTATAAAAAACAGGGACTTTTACAGGCTTTGAAACCTGCGAAAGTCCCTTGCTTTGTATGGTTTTGTGCGGTCTGCGCTTTTTTTACAGCCCCTTTATCTGAATTGGCTTATTTTCTTTCTTTAATAACCTTGGCAGGCGAGCCCACTGCAACTGAGTAAGGTGGGATGGGTTTAACAACAGTTGAACCGCAACCGATAACAGAGCCTTCTCCGATATTGCCTGAATACATTACCTTGCAACCCATACCGATATATACATCTCTGCCTATTGTTACTTTTTCGCAATGACCACCCTGACTGTAAATTATTCTTGTAGGGTCATCAAAAATATGAGAATAAGGGGTAAGGTTGATTCCTTGGGCAAGCAGGCAATCATCACCTATCTCAAGGCCCATGTGGCCGAAAAGTGTTGTACCGGTGCCTATGTAAACGCCTTTACCTATATTTATGTAACCGGTGTTAACTCTCTCAGTATCAAGGTAAACTCTTTCCTGAAGCCTTACGCCATCGCTAAGGGTTATACCGCCTTCACCGCGAGCAATAAGGGTAACATCATCGCTGATTTGAACATCGTTGCCAACTGTTATAAATTCAGGGTTAACGATTTTTACACCTTTGCCGATGGTAACATTTTCGCCCATGGATTTGAATTTGGTTTTATAATATTCAATTCTGAGCTTTGCTGCATATTCGGAATCATCATTCATAAAAACAGTTTTATAAAAGCTTTCCTTGCTTGCATCATCCATATTGTTAAAAGCGTTTGTAAAAAAATTATCCATTACTATCACCGTTTTTTCAGATTTACTCTATACGAGAATTTGTAAAACAAATTATATCATATTATTTAAAAAAATAAATAGAAAAAACAATAAAAGTTTTTTATTTGCTATTATTGAGGATGGATGTTATTATATATATAATTAAAAATGCAAAGAGGAGAAATATATGGAGTTTGTGAATCTTGCCGCTGAAAGATATTCTGTTCGGAAATTTAAAAAAGAGCATCTGTCGGAAGAGGTGCTGAATAAAATACTTAAAGCAGGTCACCTTGCACCAACAGGGTGCAATAATCAACCTCAAAGAATACTTGTTATAAATACAGATGAATCTGCAGAAAAGCTTAAAATATGTACAAAGTGCCATTTTGATGCTCCAACAGCTTTACTTGTTTGCTATAATAAAGAAGAAGCTTGGATAAGGAAATATGATGGTAAAACCTGCGGCGTTGCAGATGCCTGCATTGTTTCAACGCATATGATGCTTGCGGCTTTTGAAATGGGTGTAGGTTCAACATGGGTGATGCATTTCGATCCCGTAGCAATGAGAGAGCAATATAAAATTCCTGAGAATATTGAGCCGGTTGCGCTGCTTGTAATGGGTTATCCGGCTGAGGATGCCAAACCAATGAGCTTGCATTCTGAATTCAGAAATATAGATGAGCTTATTGTTTATGATGAGTTTTAAAAACAGGCTGTAAAAAACGAGTGTTTTTTACAGCCTGTTTTATACTTTAATCCCATTCGGTACCTGTTACAGTATCAATATCAATTCCTTTAGTGTCGTGAGTTCTTTTAACAAGAGTAATAAGCGCTGCTATAAAGCCGGGAACCAGCAGGCAGAAGGAAACGATACCTGTTATATGATTTCCGAAAATTGTCATAAGCGGAAGGCTTACGAGGTAGGATATAACAACACCTACACCTGTAACAATAAATTGTGCGGACATGCAAGAGGAACGAAGGTTAGTTGGCGAAGATTCACCAATCATCATAATAAGAACATCGTTTGTAGAATAGAAACCGCCTATAAATGCTCCGCACAAGGCACCTACTAAATAAGAATTCCAAGCCATATTGGAGCCCAATGTGAATCCAATAAAGCCGGTGAGGCAAATTGCCGCCATAGTTATTGCCGCAGTTTTTCTGCCTTTTGAATCGGAAATGAAACCCATTATAACCTGAGCAAGTGCGCTACCTATAGGAAACATAAACAAAGCTGCAGTAACAGGACCCAGGCTTACTGCGTTCATAACTTCGTCACCCAGTTCAGAGTAAAGCCCATTGTTAACATAATTCTGAGCGTAGCCGTAGGACATAATAACCTGGTAGTTAATAGTTCCTATGAAACCAAGATTGGTCATAGCAGAGGTTATATAAAGCCAACGGAGTTGTTTATGCTTCATAGCAAATTTAAGCGCCGGGATTAACCCACCCTGAGCACTTTCTGCTTTCTTTTGAGCTTTTTCTAACCTTAATTCTTCGGGCGTTTTGTGAAGATGAGTAAGGCGCGAATCTATAAAAGCATCCGTTTCGCGGGCAGTGAGCAAAGCGATAAGGCTTGTAACAATACCTACAAGGGCAGGAATAAGGTAAACATTGCGCCACTCTGAAGCGCTTTCCATAAGAGCTTGCCTCAAAACAGGAACAAGCAAAACCGCCATATTTGCAAAGAATTTTATGGTTGAATAAATTCTTGCTCTGTGCTGGCGAGGTGATGATTCCATAATATAAACAACATGCATATCGTGAGGGATGAAAAACTGCACAAGGCAAGCCCCTACAAAATAGAGCACAAGATTATTTGAAAGATAAATAACTAAAAGAGCGAAGCTCATGCCAAAGGTGTTGATAAGCAAGAATTTCTTTCTGCCCCAACGGTCTGCAAGAGGGCGGTAAATAAGGCCTAAAGCCTGAAAAGGCACAACCAATGCAGAAATAATATCAAGAATACCTACCGAGCTTTCTCCGAAATTTGATAAAAGGTCATTAGCTATTTCTGTTTTCATAAGCATACCGATCTGCGAAGCAATTTCATCGGTTGCATATATAAGGGAAATTATTAAAACAAGGTATGCAAAATAGTAACGTTTTTTAGGCTTTGCTTTTTCCTTTTCCCATTTTAAAATCTCTTTTTCGCGTTTGAGATTTTGCTTTTTTAATTCTTCCGGTGTTAAGGTTTTAGTTGCCATAAGCCAAACTCCTTTCACCTTGGTATTGTATCACAACATTTCCTTAAAAACAATAAAAACCATTGTTAAAATAAATTGACTAAAAAAATACTTAATGCTATACTCTAATAAATTGAAATTTGTTTATAAATGAGGATGTTTTATGGACTACAAAAACCCTGCTTTATCACCTGAGGAAAGAGCAAAAAGCTTGCTTTCCGTTATGACTCTTGAAGAAAAGGTTGCTCAAATGGATATTATAAGAGGTGTGGAATTTTCTGAGAAACCTCATCCGCTTTACCATTGTGCAGTTTTGCCTGATTCGGAAATTAAGGAATCAGAGTTGAAAGAAATTTTAGGCGATAGAGGGATCGGTTTTATTCACGATTCATATTCTCATCCTGCGCTTTTTAATAAATTTCAAAAATATATGGTTGAAAAAACAAGACTTGGTATCCCTTGCATATTTACGGGTGAGGCCCTTCACGGTATTTTGTGGCCGGGTGCAACGGTTTTTCCTGTGCCGTTGGCGCTTGCTGCGAGCTTTGACAGAAAAAATGTTAACACCATAGGCAAGGCTATTGCCAGCGAAACCAGAGCGCTGGGTATGCATGAAATTCTTGCTCCTAACCTTGATGTTGCAAGGGAACCTCGTTGGGGCAGGGTTGAAGAAACTTTCGGAGAGGATACATACCTTTCTTGTCAGATGGCTTATGAAATAGTTACGGGTGAACAGCAAAACGGAGATATAGAAAGAAATGATGCAGTTGTTTGTGAACCTAAGCATTACTGTGTTCATGGTATTCCTGAAAATGGCATAAACTGCGCTCAGGCGAGGGCAGGGAAAAGAGAAATTGAGCAAAGCTATCTTCCGGTTTTTGAAACTGCAATAAAAAAAGCAGGGGCATACAATGTTATGGCTTGCTATAATGCGATAGATTCTGAGGTGGTTTTAAGCTCGGAATATTATCTTACCGATATTCTTCGCAAAAGGTGGGGAATGAAAGGCTATGTCAGAGCCGATTGGGGTTCAGTTGTCAGGCTTGTTAACCGCCATTTTACTGCAGAAACTGATGAGGATGCAATCTGTGATTGCGTTAATGCAGGCCTTGATATGCAAGGCTGTTGCGATTATACATCTACCCAATGGGAAGAAACTATTGTAAGAAATGTTAAATCCGGAAGAATTCCTGTAGAAAGAATTGATGATGCGGTATACCGTGTTTTGTATGTGAAATTCCGTTTGGGGCTTTTTGAGAATCCTTACACCGATGAAAAGTTATTTGAAAAGGTTATAAGATGCCCTAAGCATCTTGAGGCTTCTCATAATGCAGCAAAAGAAGCGATAACACTTATAAAAAATAACGGAATTCTTCCTTTGGAAAAGGGTAAATATAAAAAGATTGCTCTTTTAGGTCCTTCTGCAAATCGCCAGCGTTTAGGCGGCTATTCCTCAGTTCCGGATGGTTATGAATTAAGAACGGTTTTCCAAGAGCTTAAAGAGCTTTTGGGAGAAGAAACAGAAATAAACTATTGCAACGGTTGCGGAATTCCAAGGGATGTTCATGTTGAAAGCCAGGATGGTCAGCCGCATCTTGTTGAGGTTTATGATGAGGATGAAAAGGAATGCATTGATGAAGCAGTGGCTTTGGCAAAGGATAGCGATGTTGCAATTATAGTTTGCGGTGATAACACTTTTACAAGCAGCGAGGGGCATGACCGCGCAGATCTTAAATTAGCCGGTAAGCAAAGAGAGCTTGTAGTACGCGTTGCCGAAACCGGTAAGCCTGTTGTTCTTGTGCTTGAAAATGGCAGAAGCGTAGATTTATCGGTGGAAAGTGGTATTACTTGTGCAATTATGCTTGCTTGGTTCGGCGGTGAAACGGGCGCAAAAGCGATTGCCGAAAGCCTTGTGGGATTAAATAACCCTGCAGGCAGGCTTCCTGTATCATTCCCTGCAGATTCTAACAGGATTCCTTGTTATTATACAGTGCTCCCAAATAACACAGAGGTTATGTTTGAGGGTAGCAGAAGGGCTATGTATCCTTTCGGATTCGGACTTTCATACACAAAATTTGAATATAATAATCTTGTTGTTGAAAAAACAGGAGAATATGCTTATAAAGTAAAGGTTGATGTTAAAAATATAGGTGGTATATCGGGTGATGAGGTAGTTCAACTTTATATCAATGATAAGGTTTCGTCAGTTATAACACCTTTTAAGGAGCTTAAGGGCTTTGAAAGAATAAGCCTTGAAGCAGGTGAGGCGAAAACCCTTGAGTTTAATTTGGATTTTGACTCGTTTAAATTGCTTAATAAAAATTATGAATGGGTAGTAGAAAAAGGTGAATTCGAAATCATGGTTGGCGCATCCTCTGAAGATATTCGTCTTTCTGAAACTATCAAGATTTGATTGTAATGAATTTTACATAAATAATATGATTGAGGTGGAGTATAAATGAAAATTGCTTTTTTTGATGCAAGGCCATACGATAGAAGTTCATTTGATAAATATGGTGAGGAAAACGGTGTTAAGTTTAAATATTATGAAACAAAATTAAATGAGGATACCGTTGATCTGGCAAAGGGGTATGACGGCGTTTGTGTTTTTGTTAACGATACTGTAAATGAGGCAGTTATTGACCGATTAACTGAGATGGGCATTAAAATAATCGCATTAAGGTGCGCGGGCTTTAATAATGTTGATATGAAGCATGCCTCAGGTAAGATTCACGTTGTAAGAGTGCCTGCTTATTCGCCCTATGCAGTTGCGGAACACACAATGGCGTTGCTTTTAACATCTATACGCCGAATTCATAAAGCGTATATCAGGTCAAGGGATTTTAATTTTAGCTTAGCTAATTTAACGGGCTTTGATTTGTACGGGAAAACTGTAGGAGTTATCGGAACAGGCAGAATTGGCAGAGTCTTTATAGATATTTGTCGC
This sequence comes from Acutalibacteraceae bacterium, assembly GCA_045604445.1. Lineage (GTDB taxonomy): Bacteria > Bacillota > Clostridia > Oscillospirales > Acutalibacteraceae > DTU089. The sequence goes on along the minus strand of JAZUOA010000177.1, from coordinate 3,311 downwards.
GGATTCGGAATGAAGGTTTTGGCTTTCGATAAATTTCCTGCCCCTGATTTAGATAATGGTGATACAATCAGGTATGTTGAGCTTGATGAGCTTTTTGGAAAAAGTGATATTATTTCTCTGCATTGTCCGCTAACTGAAGATACGGAGCATATAATTGATGAAAGTGCTTTGGAAAAATGCAAAAAAGGCGTTGTTATCCTCAATACATCCCGCGGTGCATTGGTTGATGCGGAGGCGCTTTTGGCAGGGATAAAATCCCGTAAGGTAGGTGCTGCTTGCCTCGATGTTTATGAGGAAGAGTCTGATTTGTTTTTTGAAGATAATTCAGGGCATATTCTTGAGGATGATACTTTAGCAAGGCTCATTTCAATGCCTAATGTTATAGTTACATCCCACCAGGCTTTTTTAACAGAAGAAGCGTTGGAAAATATTGCACAAACCACCGTTTCTAATATTTTAGATATTGCCCAAAAGGGCGAAAGCGATAATGAACTTTGTTTTTACAGAGGCGAAGCGTGCGATTGTAAAAAGAAATAAATTTTAAAAGACTGTTGCTTACAGGCAACAGTCTTTTAGTTTTTTTAGTATTGTATATTCTCTTTTATAGAGGGATTTTTTACCGTCATCAATTATTTTTAAGCCTTTATAGGTTGCGAAAATATCAAGGGCTTCATCTATATCTACCCATTCAGTTATGGTGTTTTTGCTTTTTTCTGTTTCGGTTAAAGCCTTTTCTCCATTGCCGATAATTTCGCAAATGAAGTAGTTGCCTATATACAAAACCTCTTCAAAATATTCATCTACTGTTGCAAAAGCTTCTTTTACATTAACAATGTAGCCTGTTTCTTCAAGCATCTCTCTTTTGCAACAGTCAATGAGGCTTTCGCCGTCTTCAACACCGCCCCCCGCGCTCATTAAAGTGCCGTCTTTAAGCTCTCTTACTAAAAGTATTTTTCTGTCTTTTAGTATGAGACCTCTGGCAGAAGGGCGTTTTCTTGCGAATGTTAAGCTGTGGTTTTCGGGGAATTGATAAAAAGCGAACGGTTTTTTGATATTTTCAAGGTAGTATTTAATTGCGGCATATTCTCTGCGATATTGTCCGCATTTTTCGGGCTCGGTTTCCTCGTAATCTGCATATTTTCCGAATTCTATAAGCGCATCAACTATTTTTATCCATTCAGGGCAAACCCCGTGATTTATTTCGTTTTCTGTAAGGCTTTGGTTACCCTTGCCTGTTATTTCGCAAATGAAAAATGCGGTTTCGTATAGTCGATCGTCATAGTATTCGTTTATGGTCAGAAAATGCTCTTTTGCGTTAACAACATAGCCTGTTTCTTCAAGCAATTCTCTTTTACAACAATCGGCGGGGGTTTCGCCTTTTTCAAGTCCGCCGCCGGGGATTAAATACATATCTGTATTAGTTTCGTGAGATATTAGCATTTTATCTCCATCAATTATAAAACCGCGACAACCCAAGCGTTTTCGGTTAATTATTCCTTTATAATTCTTGCCGTACTGAGTTAATATAGTTTTTTCGGATTTGTTCATATGCGCCTCTTAACTATTGAATTCTGTAATTTTAACGTAGTCAATAAATGCCTTTAAACATTTAGATACCCATTTGTTTTTGTGGTGAATAAGTTGTTTCCAAATATCAGTTTTGATATCGCAAATATCAAGGTATGCAAGGGAGCCTTTCTTGATTTTCTCTTCGGTTACAAAATCGGGTAGGAATGAAATTCCCTCGCCACATTCCAACAGCTCAGTTATAATATCTGTTCTTCCTACTTCTAAAACAGGGAATATTTCGATGGATTTTTTGGCTAACTCCTTATCAAAAACTCGTCTGTAGCCCATACCCCGTTCTGTAAGCAAAAACGGTTCATTGGCTATATCATAAATAGACAGGTTCTTTTTTTTAACAAAAGGGGAGTTAGCATTTGTAACAAAATGCATATTAACAAGCTCGCCCTTAGCAATAACGTAATCATTTCTGTAAATGTGATTATCAAGGGTCATCATAATATCTGCTTCATTTTTATCTAACATTTCAAACATATCCACAGTATCAGCGGCGGTGAATTTCAGGTTGATTCCGGGATATGTTTTATGAAAATCACGATAATTGGTCATGAGCATATCTTCGCACACTGAATCAGGAGTAACAATGTGAATGAATCCTGATAAGGCGTTGTTTGATTCAAAATTTTGCTTGAATTCATCGGTTAAACGATTTATGTTTTGAGCGTAAGAGAGCAAATCCCTTCCTCGCTCGGTTAATGTTATTGTGTGGTTGATTCTCTCAAAAAGAAGGCAATCGAGCTCAGTTTCCAGCTGCTTTATCTGAAAAGAAATTGTAGATTGAGAATATCCTAAAACCTGAGCAGCCTTTGTGAAGCTGTTTAATTCTGCCACATGAACAAATGAGATGAGATTGCGTATTTCCATGCTTTGCTCCCTGTAAAAACACCATCGAATTTATAGATGGTCTTTATTAAAACTATTTGTTTTATTTATCGTGGGGTTTATTATATACTATGCGTTGAAGAAAAACAATACCCCCGGAGGTTTTTTATGGCAGAAATTAAATTTTATAATCGTACACCTGTGCCTGTAGAGATGCATAAGGTGAAAATAGTTCAGAAGCTTTCGTTATTACCTGCAAAAGAAAGATTGGAAAAGCTTAAAGAAGCGGGCTTTAACACATTTATGCTCCATAACGGTGATATCTTTATGGATATGCTTACAGATTCAGGCGTCAATGCAATGAGTGATAATATGCAATCTGCAATGCTTCGCGCTGATGATGCTTATGCAGGTAGCGAAACATTCTATAGAATGAATGATAAGTTAACCGAAATTTTCGGTATTAAATATCTTCTCCCTGCCCACCAAGGAAGAGCTTGCGAGCATATTATTGCTCAGCATTTTGTAAAACCCGGCAGTTGTGTAATTATGAACTACCATTTCACAACCTCAAAAGCTCATGTTACACGCTTGGGCGGAAGAGTTGAAGAGCTTGTTAAGGATGAGGGCTTAGTTGTAAAAAGCAATCTTCCCTTTAAGGGTAACATCGACCTTGATAAAGTTAAGGCATGTATAGAAAAAGAGGGTGCAGAAAATATTGCGTATATGCGCCTTGAAGCAGGCACAAACCTTATAGGCGGTCAGCCTATTTCATACGAAAATATGAAAGAGGCAACCGACCTTGCAAAGAAGCACGGTATCGTTACAATTCTTGACGCTTCACTTTTACAGGATAACCTTTACTTCATAAAAACAAGAGAAGAGTCAATGAAGGATAAATCTAT
>JAZUOA010000176.1:0-2832 GCA_045604445.1 Acutalibacteraceae bacterium | reverse complement strand
CAGTTGCAAAAGCTGTCTGCAACGTCAGAGCAAAAGCCCCTCTCTGCGAAGACTGGAGCAACGAAATCAACGAAGACTATGTCCGCAGAGGAAAGAATAAGTAAAGCTCAAGCATGCAGCAATTAAAACGATCAGTACATATTGACAGTACACTAAATTAAATATTGCCTATTTACAATGTTTTTGATATACTTAAAAATAATATTGTATCTTTGATATTTTTTCGTTGAATAAAAATGAGGTTGAAGAGAAATCAACCGAACACAGCAAGCGGGAATATCTTGAGGAGAGTGTAATCTGAATGGGTAGTTTAAAGCTCGGGGTGGCAAGCGTTACCTTTAGAAATGAAACTATCGGCAGAATTGTTGAAATCGCAAAAAATTCAGGCGTTGAGTTTATCGAATGGGGTGGAGATGTTCACGTCAAGAGCCTTGAAGATGCGCGACTCGCCAAAAAGCTTTGCGATGCAAGCAATATAAAAATCAGCTCCTACGGCAGTTACTACAGAACAGGTTGTTCTGATAAAAACGAGTGGGAAGAGGTTTGTACAATTGCAAGTGAACTGGGCGCTTCCTCCGTAAGAATTTGGTTAGGTAAAAAGGATAGCGAACAATACACAGAAGATGAGTATGAAGCTCTTCTGGAAGAAATTAAATTCCTTTGCGGAAAAGCAAGAGAATATAGTCTTCTCGTTTGTCCGGAATGTCACGATAATACTTTTAACAACAGTACACAAGCAATACTCAAGCTGATTGTTGATTTGAAGTGTGATAACTTCAAAACGTATTTTCAGTCCCGCTATTTCAGATTCGATTATGATATGGACAGGATTGAACGTACTTTTGATTATATTGAAAATTTCCATATCAGCTACCGTGATCTGAAGCGTGAGCAACGCTTTAGAAAGAAGGATAAAAACTACCTTCATAAGCTGATTGAAAAGTTTATATCAATGGGCTTTAACGGTGTAGTTATTGTTGAATTTACCGAAGGCTCAAAGGAAAAAAACTTTTTAAAAGATGTCCGAAAGCTCAAAGTATATTGAGGTGATTAAAATAAAAATTGCATTGCTTAGTGAAAACAAAAATAAATTTTCACAAGTTTATACGCCGTCTGTTTTGAAAAACTTGGGTAAGTACGGTGAGGTTTCCGAAAGAATTGATAAAAGCAACATAGAAAGCCACGCGGAGTTTTTAAAGGATTGCGAAATTGTTTTTTCAACCTGGGGAATGCCAAGGTTTACCGAGGAGGAAATCAAAAAATATATGCCCTGCCTTAAGGCGGTATTTTACAGTGCAGGAACAGTTCAATATTTTGCAAAACCTTTCCTTGATTGCGGAATAAGAGTTTTCAGTGCTTTTGCCGCCAACGGTGTTCCCGTTGCTGAATACACCGTTTCCCAAATCGTTTTGGCCTTAAAGGGCTATTTTCAAGGAGCGAAAAGATACAAATCATTTTTGCCGTATTCATTTGTTCACACGCAAAACTGTGTCGGTGCTTACGGTGCAAAGGTTGGCTTAATCGGTCTTGGAGCAATCGGTTCTTTGGTTGCAGAAAGACTGAAGGAGTTCGATGTTTCCGTCTTTGCTTATGATCCTTTTGTGAAAGAGGAGAGGGCCAGGGAACTGGGCGTTACCTTGTGTGATGTTGAAACAATTTTTAAAGAATGTGATGTTATAAGTAATCACCTTGCAAACAAAAAGGAATTAAAAAATATTTTTAACGGGAAGCTATTCGGGCTTATGAAGGCTCACAGTACATTCATAAATACAGGCAGAGGAGATCAGGTGAATGAATATGCTCTTGCCAAAAATCTTTTTTGCCATCCGTCAAGGACCGCAGTAGTAGACGTTCTGAAAAACGAAACAGCTCCCTTTTTCAGCCCGCTTTTTTGGTGCCCCAATGCAATTATCACCCCTCATATAGCAGGCAGTCTCGGCAATGAAACCGAAAGAATGGCAGATTATATGATCGAGCAGCTGGATAATTATACAAGCGGAAAGCGTACTCAATATGAAATAACAAAAGATATGCTTAGTATTATGGCGTAAAAGAGGATGATTATGAACTTTAAGAATGCAATAAATCTTTATAAAGAAAATCCTGTAAAACAAACCCTTGAGGATGTTACCAGACAGCTCCTTGACGAAATGACGCTTAAGGAGAAAATCCGTCTCATGCAGGGCCATGCTATGGGCGTTACAATTAAGAACACACTTACAAAGGGCAGGTATTATAATGGCGAAGCATATCCTGCGGGCGGTTGTAAAAGGCTGGGCATTCCACCCGTTCTTTTTACGGACGGTCCCCGCGGTATAGTTATGGGTAAATGCACCTGCTTCCCCGTTTCAATGCTTCGCGGAGCGACTTTTGATGATGAGCTTGAATATGAGGTCGGTAAAGTTTTTGCTAAAGAGGCAAGCGCTTTAGGTGCGAACCTTTATGCCGGTGTTTGTATAAATCTTCTTCGTCATCCCAAATGGGGCAGAGCTCAGGAAACCTATGGTGAAGATCCGTTCCTTTTAGGTAAAATGGGTGTTGCTTTAACAAAGGCAATGCAGGAAAACGGCATTATTGCTTGTCCTAAGCACTATGCTCTTAACAGCATTGAGGATTTGCGTTTCAAGGTGGATGCAAAGGCGGATGAAAGAACTCTCCACGAAGTTTATCTGCCTCATTTTAAAAAGTGTATTGATGCAGGTGCGATGTCGATAATGGGTGCCTATAACAAGGTTAACGGTACTTATGCCTGCGAAAACAAGGTGCTTTTAACAGACATTCTGCGTGACCAATGGGGCTTTGAGGGCTTTGCTCTTTCTGACTTTTTTTACG
>JAZUOA010000175.1:0-4201 GCA_045604445.1 Acutalibacteraceae bacterium | reverse complement strand
GTGTTGATGGCGTTGAGGGTCCACCCGTTCCCATCCCGAACACGGTAGTTAAGCTCAACAGTGCCGAAGATACTTAGTGGGAAGCCGCTTGGGAAAATAGGGCGATGCCGACACAAACAAAGCAATCACTCAATAGAGTGGTTGCTTTTTTCTTTGCGCGATAAAATTTCATAATATTCTGTGTTTTCTCTCTTCACAGTATTTCTATTTGGCAAATCCCACCGAATTTATCCGAACAACTATATAATGGGCGCTTTGCGCCCATTAACCTGCCAACTGACATTCTCCACCTGCTTAATTAAAATAGCACTCAACCCTATTTATGGGCACACCCATGGAAGAAAAGCGTTTTTCGTATTCAGTCATAACATTCCCTTCCATATATTCGGAATTATGCAAATCGAATGTTACTTTTTCTGTTCTCATTCCAAACTCTTTAAATTCTTCAAGCGAGAAATCAAAAAGACCCCTGTTATCTGTTTTAAAAAACACTCCACCATCTTTTTTCAAAATTTTCTTATATATTGCAAGGAATGTTCTATAAGTCAGGCGGCGCTTTTCATGGCGCGATTTTGGCCACGGGTCAGAAAAATTAAGATAAATTCTGTCTATACTGCCCTCCGGAAATATTTCTGCAAGCTCCTTAGCATCAACGCAACAAACCCTAATATTTTTAAGCTCGGAACGCTTAACCTTTTCTGCAGCAAGCATTAAAACATCTGAAACCTTTTCGATAGCAAGGAAATTAACATCAGGCTCCTTTTCAGCCGTTCCTACAATAAAATCGCCTTTACCGCATCCTATTTCAATGCGTATAGGGTTCGAATTCCCAAAAAGCGCTTCGGGTGTATTCCCCTCTGCTTTCAAATCCTTTATAACAAGATTGCCACAAGCTTCAAGCCTTTCAGCACCATGTTTTTTCTTTTTTACTCTCATATTCACACCTTAAATTTTATAAAAGTTCTGTCATCAAAAGAATTACAATTTTTTTGTAAGCCCTTGGTTGAACAGTAATTACCAATGCATAGAGGGTTTTCCTTCAACTCTTTTTCCAAATATTTTTCGCTTTCAGATAGGTTATCGAAAAGCTTCGGGTAGCCGTCACTTGCAAGAACAATTTCATCACCTTCAAAAACCTTATAAATAACAACCTTATCCCGCGGAACTGATTTCCCGTTTAAAACCCCATAAGAAAATGCACCATCAGAGTTCGCAAAAATATGTTGATTTTTTAAAGCAGGCAAAATATACTCTCTGCCAATATCATTTTTCAAAAGCTCATTAACCGTTGCACCGGTTTTCAGTTCAGCCTCAAGCACCAACGCTCGCATATTCGAAAGAACCCTGTCAACCGCCTTTTCGTGAGAAAAAAACTGACCGTTTATTATACATTGGCAGTCGCCAATGCTCCAGATTTCCCCCTTAGCTTTACTAAAAACAATAATTCCTGCAGCTGCAGAGCCATCAGGCTCGCCATCATAAAGCTCTGCTATTGCTTGGGTAAAAAGTTCAGCTGCTTCATATGCATCTGTATCACAGGGCATATTTTTCAAGGCATCACAAACTGCCTCAACAGCAGATTTACCGCCGCTTTTACCATCGAAAAGCCGTTCGCTTTTTGAAGTCACGCCATCTGCCACCGCAATAAAATGCTCATTTACAAACAGCATATCCTCGCAAAGCTCTTGGTTATTCTTTTTTCCTTTAATAAATTTCTCTAAAATTTTCATAAGTTACATTATAAATATTAAAACCATCTTTGTCAATTTGCATCTTGTTTTTTATTATGCACTTATGTATAATAACAAAATATAAATTTTTTTAAGGAGCTTTTATGGAAAGCAATAATTCAAACAAAAATGAATCCTTAGGGCTGACGCTAAACAAGAAAACTATGCTGACAATAACTGCGGTTTTGCTTGTTATTTTGGCATTCATAGGTTTTTTAACACAGGTTATGCCCCGAGGAGAATATGAAATAACAAATACCGACGGGCACGAAGCCATCGTTGACGGCACCTATCAGGTATTAGACGATTACAAAATGCCGATATGGAAAATCATCCTTTCCCCCATACTTTGCTTCGGTAGCTCGCAAGCGGGAACAGGCCTTGCGATTATTTTAATAATCGTTCTCATCGGCGGCTCGTTTTTAATCCTTGATAAATGCGGTGTTCTGAAATACATTATGGCAACCCTTATTGAACGCTACAGTCATAAAAAATACAGACTGATGGCGATTGTTATTTTCGTTTGTATGCTTTTAAGTTCAACAGCCGGTATTTTAGAAGAATCCGTAACCCTTGTTCCGATTGCAGTGGCAGTTTCACTTGCTCTTGGGTGGGACTCTTTAGTAGGGTTAGGTCTCAGCCTTGTTTCAGTTGCATGGGGATTCACCGCCGCCACCTTCAATCCGTTTAATGTTGTTACTGTTCAGAAATTAGCTGATTTAGAGGTTTTCTCAGGGCTTTGGTTAAGGCTTATCGTTTTCGCAGGTGTATATTTAATATTATTTTTGTTCCTTTTTACATACGCAAAAAAAATAGAAAAAAAACCTGAAAAATCACCTGTATACGAATCAGATAAGGTCTTGAGAGAAAAATACACACTTTCTGATACTAACACCATCCTAAAAGATAAAAACATCAGAAAAGGCACAATAGCCTTCATAACCTGCATTTTAATAGATATAATCTTCATAATTCTTGATTTTATCTTTGAATTAGGCGGTGGGCTTTCCTTGCCTGCAATGGCAGTGCTCTTCACAACTGGCGGTCTTTTGGCAGGTTACCTTACAGGCATAAGAGGTAAAAAGCTTGCTTCAAGCTTTTTTCAAGGAGCTAAAACAATCGCTCCCGCTATTCCTCTGATAGTTTTCGTTATAGCAATATCTTACGTTTTAGCCGAAGGCAAAATAATGCATACAATATTATATAACGTCAATAATATGATGCAGGGGCTTTCACCATTTATTGCAATACTGCTCCTTTTCGGTGTTATAGCCGTTTTAGAATTTTTTATCGGCAGCGGTACTGCAAAAGCCTTTCTTATTATGCCTCTTGTTGCTCCCCTTTCAGACCTTGTAGGTATAACCCGCCAAAGCGTTGTAACAACCTTTTGCCTTGCTGATGGTTTCACAAACCTTCTTTATCCCACAAGCGGAATTATGATTATAGCTATCGGTTTAATTGGTGTTCCTTACGGAAAATGGCTGAAATGGTCCTGGAAACTATTTGCATTTGAATTCGCTTTTTCAGCAGCAATTATGTTGCTGATGGTAGCAATAAACTATAAATAAAATAAAAAGTGGCTGTAAAAAAACTCACGTTTTTTTACAGCCACTTTTTTAGGGGATAGGAAAAAATGATGCAGAACGAACAAACCGAGCAAAAACAAGGCTTTAGCCGTGTTTTTGGTTACCCGAAGGCGTACAAAGGTACGTCGAGTGGCGAGGTTTGTTTGTAGCACAAAACACAAATAATTTTCTTTATTTATGTGTTTATAAAAAACCGGGACTTTTACAGGCTTTGAAACCTGCGAAAGTCCCTTGCTTTATATAGTTTTGTGCGGTCTGCGCTTTTTTTACAGCCCCTTTTTATATTTGTTCAATATCATATGGAGTTGTTTGGTATACAAAATAGTTTAGCCAATTTGAATATAAAAGGTTTGCGTGAGAGCGCCAGGTGTTTTTAGGCACTTTTGTAATATCGTCATTTGGAAAATAGTTTTTAGGCATTTTGATATCAAGCCCGGCATCCTTATCCCGAAGAAACTCATTTTTAAGGGTTTCTGTATCATATTCAGAATGACCCGTAACAAAAATTTGTTTACCATTTTCAGTTGTAACTATATAAACTCCCGCTTCTTCAGATGAAGCAAGTATTTTTAAATCAGGGATTTGTTGGATTTCCTCGCGTTTAACAGTAGTGTAGCGCGAATGAGGCACGCAGAATTCATCGTCAAAACCTCTCAGCAGTATTGATTTTTTATAGTCTGCTTTATGGGTATAAATGCCCGAAAGTTTTTCGGGAAGCGGGTATTTTTTAATGCCATAATGGTAGTAAAGCCCTGCCTGAGCACCCCAACAAATGTGAAATGTGCTGGTTACATGAGTTTTGCTCCATTCCATTATTTCGCAAAGCTCCTCCCAATAAGTAACATCTTCAAATTCAAGCTTTTCTACAGGTGCACCGGTGATAAT
>JAZUOA010000174.1:0-11769 GCA_045604445.1 Acutalibacteraceae bacterium | reverse complement strand
CTCGGAAACAACGCGGATTGTGTAGGGGAACTCTTCCATTGAGGGGATAACAGGGAGAAGAGCTCTTTCAGCGAGAGCACCGTGACCGATTTCGCGCCTGCCGGGGCCTCTTGAGGGTTTTGTTTCACCAACTGAATATGAGGGGAAGTTGTAGTGGTGAATATATCTTTTTTCAACATGTTCATCGATACCGACAAGCATCTGTGCATCGCGAGCGGTACCGAGGGTTGCAATTGAAAGAACCTGAGTCTGACCACGAGTGAACATACCTGAACCGTGTACTCTTGAAAGAAGGTCAACCTGAGCGTTAAGAGGACGAATTTCATCAATGCCTCTGCCATCTACACGCTTGCCTTCGTCAAGAAGCCAACGGCGAACAACAAATTTTTGGAGCTTGTAAAGGCAATCTTCAATTTTATCTGCTTCCTCGGGGAATTTTTCATCAAACTCAGCGTGAACTGCATCGTAAATAGGAAGAAGCCTTTCATCGCGGATTCTCTTGTCATCAGTATCAAGAGCAGCCTTAACATCATCAATAGCGAAAGCTTTGATAGCTTCAAAAAGTTCTTCGGAGGGGTCATTTGATTCAAAGGGGATTTTTTCTCTGCCGATTTCAGCAACAATGCCCTTGATGAATTCAACAATTTTTTTGTTTTCTTCATGAGCATACATGATACCGTCAAACATAACCTCGTTGGAGATTTCGTTTGCGCCAGCTTCAATCATAGCAACAAGGCTATCAGTAGAAGCAACAGTAACAGTCATTTCTGTTTTTGCTCTTTCCTCAAGGGTGGGGTTGTTAACATATTTGCCATCAACAAGGCCGAGAGAAACGCTGGAAACGGGACCATCCCACGGAATGTTTGAAATTGCGATTGCAGTGGAAACACCCCAAAGAGCTGCAATTTCAGGCGAGCAGTCGGGGTCAACAGACATAACAGTTGCAACAACAGAAACATCGTTTCTCATATCCTTGGGGAAAAGAGGACGAATGGGTCTGTCAATAACGCGGGAAGTAAGAACAGCTTTTTCTGAAGCCTTACCCTCACGGCGTTGGAATGAGCCGGGGATTCTGCCTACTGCGGAAACCATTTCTTCAATATCAACGGAAAGGGGGAAGAAATCTACACCTTCACGGGGCTTGTCTGCCATAGTTGCGGTGCAAAGAACTTCGGTTTCGCCGTAGCGAACAAGGCAAGCGCCGTTTGCAAGGCCTGCCATTTTGCCGGTTTCAATAACTAATTTTCTTCCGGCAACTTCTGTTTCAAAAGTTCTGAAATCCTTGAAAAACATAATTTTTACCTCTTTTTAATTATTTCCGCCTTAATGATTAGCAACAAAGAAAAACGCAAGCTTTTTCTTGAGCTTTTCTTTATCGCTAACGCATAATGGGGCGGATTGATTTTTATATTTTACCCGAAAAAACGGGATAAAACCTGTTTTAAAAAACGGCTAACGGGACAAACGGAAAGCCGTTTGTCCCGAAAAGAGCAATTATTTACGAAGACCAAGACGAGCAATAATTGCACGATAACGCTCGATATCGGTTTTCTGAAGGTAAGCAAGAAGGTTTCTTCTGTGACCAACCATTTTAAGAAGACCGCGGCGTGAGTGATGGTCTTTCATATTGTTTTTAAGATGTGCGTTAAGGTCGTTGATTCTTTTTGTGAGAACAGCGATCTGAACCTCGGGAGAACCTGTGTCGCCCTCGTGTGTGGCATATTCTTTGATAATTGCCTGTTTTTCTGCCTGTGTCATAAATTTCACCTCATTAAAATATTCCCAAATAACCCAGCAAATGCGGTAGGTGAATGCCCTTAATATAGGCTTACTCCGCACTCCGAGTCATAAGGCTTTGACATTATAACATACTAAAATGCAAAATGCAAGAGTTTTTTTAGCATGCGGAATAAGTTGCAAGTGGCAACCGGTGCCGGCATTTTTATTTTAAATTCACATTTCCACTGCTGCTCTTTCAACCTTTAGACCTTTTTTATAGCTTTCAATAAATAAGTTGAAGGATTCAACTATATCTTTATCAGGTTCAAGGGTTGTCATTTTCTGAGTTGCAAAAATCTTGTTATCAAGATAATCAGGGAAAAGCTCATTTTCTTCCTTGTTAACAGCATATGCTGCAAGAACAGCAATACCCCATGCACCGCCTTCACCTGCAGTTTCCATAACGGAAACGGGTGCATTCATACAAGCAGCTAAAACGCTTTGTCCGATAACGGGAGTTTTGAAGAAGCCGCCGTGACCGAGGATTTTATCAATAGCAACATTCTCTTTATCAAGAATTTCCATACCGATTTTGATTCCGCCGAAAGCGGTGAAGGTCTGAACTCTCATAAAGTTTGCAAGAGAGAATCTGCTGTCGGGCTCTCTTACGAAAAGAGGCTTGCCTGTTTCAAAGCCTGTAAGGAATTCACCTGAGAAATAGTTGTAGGAAAGAAGATTACCGCAGTCCTTATCTGCTTCTGCAGATTTTTTGAAAAGTGCGGTGAAGAGGTCGCCGAGAGAACATTTTGCACCCATAAGGTCAAGAACCTCTTTGAAAAGGTAAGTCCAGGCGTTGATATCGGATGTGCAGTTGTTGCAGTGAACCATAGCAACGGGAGCGCCATCAGGAGTTGTTACCATATCTATTTCACGATAAAGCTTCGAAAGGAGTTTTTCAAGAACAATCATTGCAAAAACAGAGGTTCCTGCAGAAACGTTACCTGTTCTTACCCTTACGCTGTTTGTTGCAACCATACCTGTGCCGGCATCTCCCTCGGGCGGGCACATGGGAATACCCGCTTTAAGGTCACCATCCTCATCAAGAAGCTTTGCGCCGGCTTCGGTAAGAATTCCTGCATCTGCACCTGCAACAAGAACTGAGGGGAGAATATCGCGGATTTTCCAAGGATAGCCCTTGCTTGCAACAAGATTATCAAATTTATCAAGCATAGTTTCGGAATAGTTGTTGCCTTCCATAGGGAACATACCTGAGGCTTCACCAATACCCATAACCTTTTTGCCTGTTAAAAGGGTGTGTATGTAGCCTGCGAGAGTTGTGATATACGCGATATCCTTAACATGCTCTTCGCTGTTTAAAATTGCTTGGTAAAGGTGAGCAATGCTCCAACGGTCAGGAATGTTAAAATCGAAAAGCTCGGTTAATTTGCTTGCAGCCTCGCCCGCAAGAGTGTTTCTCCAGGTGCGGAAGGGTGCGAGAAGCTCGCCCTTTTCATTAAAAGGCAGGTATCCGTGCATCATACCGCTTATGCCGATTGCTTTAAGGCTTGTGAGGATAACACCATAACGTTCTTTAACATCTTTTTTTAGAGACGCATAGCAGCCCTTAAGACCTGCAAAGAATTCTTCTTCTGCATAGGTCCAAATGCCGTCAACAAGGCTGTTTTCCCAATCAAATGCGCCTACTGCAAGAACCTCTCCGCAATCGTCAATAAGCACGCCTTTGATTCTTGTTGAGCCGAATTCGATTCCGAGAACTGCTTTTCCGTCAAGAATTAACTGTTTTTTATCCATAATTATTTCTCCTTTAAGAGTTTTTGTATGTTTTAGGACTGTTAATACGTCCCTTCATTAAATATCAATATTTAGTTCTTTTATTTTATCTCTCAGTTTTTGAAAATCCGAAAGTGCATCGGGTTTGTTATTTGGATTTCTGAGAAGTGCTGCAGGGTGAAATGTACCCATAAAAATGATATTCCCTTTTTTAATGAATTCTCCATGCTGCTTAGTTACCTTGAAATCTTCGGAAATAAGCTTCTGAGCGGCAATTCTCCCTAGGCAAACGATTATTTTAGGCTTTATAAGGCGGGTTTGATTCCGTAACCATTCAATGCAATAATCCTGTTCCTCCGGCAGAGGATCGCGGTTTTTTGGGGGTCTGCATTTAACAATATTTGCAATGTAAATGTTTTTTTCTCTGCTAAGGTCAATAACCTCTAAACATTTATCTAAAAGCTGGCCTGCCTTGCCTACAAAGGGCTCGCCCTGAAGGTCTTCGTTTTCGCCGGGACCCTCGCCAACAAATAAAATATCTGCATTTTCGTTGCCAACTCCGAAAACCACCTGAGTGCGAGCTGTTGCAAGGGGGCAGTTCCGGCATTTCAGGCAATCTGATTTTAATGCCTCAAAGGTTTCATATTTCAAAGAATAATCAACTCCTTGGGAGTCTTTGTAAGGTTTTCATAGGCGTCTTCAGTAATTATTGCCATATCCTCAATCCTTACGCCGAATTTATCCGGGATATAAATACCCGGTTCAATAGTAACAATGTTACCTGTTTCAAGAATATCGGTTGATTTAGGAGCCAGGGTGGGCTTTTCGTGGATTTCGATACCAACACCGTGGCCTGTTGAATGGCCGAAAAATTTGCCGTAGCCCTCGTTTTCAATAACGCTTCTTGCGGCTTTGTCAGCCTCAGAGCAGGGTAAACCGCTTTTTAAAACGGTCAAAGCAGATTGTTGAGCAGTTAAAACGATATCGTATATCTTTTTTTGCTCATCGCTTATGCTGCCAACGGCAATGGTTCTGGTCATATCGCTGTGATACCCCTTGTAAACCGCGCCAAAGTCCATTGTAATAAAATCGCCGGGCTTAACAATATTATCATCCGGCACGCCGTGGGGCATAGATGTTTTTTTGCCTGTAACAGCAATAGTTTCAAAGGAAACAGCCTCTGCCCCGTGGGAGAGCATATAAAAATCAAGCTCAAGAGCAATTTCTTTTTCGGTAATACCCGGCTTTATAAAGGTTAAAATATGCTCAAAAGCAGATTCTGCAATTTTTTGAGCAGTTAAAATGCATTCTTTTTCTTCTTCTGATTTAACTTTTCGGATTGAGTTAATTTCTTTTTCTAAATTTTGCGAAGCAATAACCAAGCGGGGCGAAAACACTGTTTTAAAATGGTTGGAAAGAGAAACCGTTATTCGTTCTCTTTCTGTGTAAATTTTTAATATTCTTTTTTCTTTAATATAATTTTTGATTTCATTTGCAACGCTTGTGAGCTTTTGTGCTCTGCAACCTTTAACTTGCTGCTGTGCCGCTTCGATATATCTGGAATCTGTGAAAAACACAGCATCCGTTTTAGTTATAACAAGGTATCCGTCAGTTGAAGGAAAGCCTGTAAAATAACGCCTGTTTTCAGGAGAGGATAAAATGATTGCTTCAAAATTATTTTTTAAAAAGCTCTGAAGTTTATTTATCGCCATAATAACCGTGCTCCTTTAAAAAAGCTTCGCGCAAGGGTTGTTCTTTAATTCTGTTTTTTCGATAATGGTTTTTCCAAAACCATTTGTTTTCAACAGGGTCAACCAAAAGCGGTACAGCTCCGCAACGATTTGCGGCGGCAACGTCCGTAAAAACCTGGTCACCTACCATACCGATTTTATTTATATCAACCTTAAGCTTTCTTGACATTCTTAATAAACCCAACGGCAAGGGCTTTTTTGCAAACGCATGGAAGCGCACTCCGAAAGCTCTTGAAAACCAAAGAGCTCTTATATGAGGAGTGTTTGTGACTATCGCAACTTTTATGCCCGCATCTTTTAAGGCTTTTATCCATGAAATTGCTCCGGGAATTGTGGAAAGAGTGGCATCCTTAACGGTTGTGTTATCCAAATCAAACAGGATAGCTTCAAGCCCCAGCTCTTCAACAATTTCTGGAGTTATATCGTTGACAGTTCTGAACATATATTTTATTGTGGTATCTTTTTCTTTTGCCATTCAAACCACCAATTCAGCCAAAATTTACTACATTTTAATAATAACATAAAAAAATAAAAAAGAAAAGATAGTAAACCTAAAATAAGGTTTACTATCTTACTTTTTAATAGAATTTGCGCTTACGAGCAGCTTCGGATTTCTTTTTTCTCTTTACAGAGGGTTTCTCGTAATGCTCTCTTTTGCGTACTTCTTGAATAACGCCGTCTCTTGAAGTCTGTCTTTTAAATCTGCGAAGTGCGCTATCTAAAGATTCATTCTCTTTTACTTTTACCTGACTCATTTATAGTTGCCTGCCTCCGCTGTTACCAACAAACGTATAATTATCAAAATACTCGCTACATTATACAATGTCAACGGCTTTATGTCAAGAGGGAATTTATTAAATATTTGTAAATATGAATATTGAAGCAGTATCACTTATCTGCATATTTTTCGGCTTGCAGGCGGAACATATAAGCATATTTCCCGTTAAGCGCAATCAACTCTTCATGGGAGCCGTGTTCTATTATCTCTCCGTTTTCGAGCATATATATTTCATCTGCCATAACTGTTGTTGAAAGGCGGTGAGATATAAACATAACGGTTTTGCTGTTTGTAGCCTTTGCTATAGACTGATTAAGGGCATATTCCGCAACCGGATCAAGATTTGCGCTGGGTTCATCAAGGATGGCAAATGGGCAATCCTTATAAAATGCCCTTGCAATAGCTATTTTTTGAGCTTCGCCTCCGGAGAGCGAAACTCCGTTGTCATCAAATTCTCTTAAAAGAATGCTTTCGGTTCCGTTGTGTAATTCTTTATCAAAGTTTGCGGCTTCTAAAGAGCTTTCAACCTTTTCTTTATCGGGGGAATCATTCATAGCAACATTTTCGCCCAGGGTTGCGCCAAAAATAGAGAAATCCTGAAATACCGCAGCGAAATTGCGGTGATATGCTTTAATATCCCACTCTTTTATATTTATACCATTTATTGTTATAACTCCTTCGGTTACATCGTAAAGGCGCAAAAGAAGATTTGTGAGAGTTGTTTTACCTGCGCCATTGTAGCCAACAAGGGCAATTTTTTTATAGGGGGATATTTCAAGATTTATGTTTTTGAGAACATATTTTTCTGTTCCCGGATATTTGAAAGAAACATTTTCAAATTTAATAGTTACAGGGTTTTGGAAAACAGTTTCTTTCGTGCCTGAAACTATTTTTTCTTTTGAATTCATAAAGCGGCGGAATTTTTCAACATAAAGTCCGTTTTCTCTGATGTTTATTGCGAATTGGCTGGTTATTGCGAAAACGCTGGTGCTTATGGAAGCGGCGCCGTTGAAGGTGGCAGCAAAATCTCCCATAGTTACCTCTTTTGTAACAATCGCTTTATACCCCATAAGCAAAGATATACCCAGATATATAAGCAGTGTCATAGGGAGCGATTCTTGACAAAAATATAATTTCCATTGCTTTGTAAGATAAGGTGCGATGGTTTTTATTCGGTCAAAAACATTTTGATTATATCTTGTTTCAATCATTTTGCCTGCACCGGAAAGCCGCAGCTCTTTTGCATAATCCTGAAGATAAAAAACTCTGCTAAAATAAAGATTTTTTCTGTCAAGGGGAGTCATAGCTTCGGTTCTTTCAACGTTCACTTTTGCAATAAGCCGACCAATAGGGGTCATTATTGCAACACAAACAGCAACGAAAACAAGGCAGATAGGATCAATGGAGATAATAATAGTACCAATGGTGAGGACGCCGATAATATTGGTGAGTATATCCTGAGTGTTTGATAAAATGGCATAGGCGCGCTCGTTCATTGAATTCATCGCAAGAACAAGGTCGTTGTAGTATTCGGGATTATCGTATGCCTCGTAATCCATTTTTGCGGCTTTTTCATAAATTGTTTTGTAAATAGCAAAATAAAGTGTTTCTTTTTGCTTGGGCATAGATATTTCGTAAAAAAGCGTTGTGCAAAGATTTGTTACCACAACGAAAGCCACAAACAACCCGAGAGCAACAATGGCACGGTAATAATTCTCACCTGAAACGGCAACGTCAATTATGTATTTTAGCAACACAACGTTGGAAAGAGTCCAGGGAAGATTTGCAAGAACATCGAAAAAAAGATAACCAAAAACCATAAACGGAGTATGCTTGGAGATGAATTTTAACATATAAATATAGTTTTTGAATGAATTGGTTTTTTCTTTATTCTTCATCTTCGTACACCTCCTTGTAACCTGACGCCTGAAGCGTGAACATTTTGCAGTAATATCCGCCTTTTTCCATAAGCTGACTATGAGAGCCTTGTTCGAAAAGAACACCTTTATTAAAAACGAGGATATTATCAGAGCGTGTTGCACTTGAAAGGCGGTGGGAGATATAAATAACTGTTTTACCTTTTGTACCTTCAATAAGAGCATCATACATTTTGCTTTCGGCAACAGGGTCAAGAGCGGATGATGGCTCATCAAGAACCGCAACGTCAAAATTTCTGGCGAAAAGGCGGGCTATCGTAACCTTTTGAGTTTCGCCGCCTGAAAGAAGGATGCCATCGGAATCAAATTCCTTTGTCAAAAGAGAACTCTCTTTGCCGGGTAGTTTGCCTATTTTTTCATAGGCGCCTGACATTTTAAGTGCATTTACAGCAATTTTTTCGTTTTCACTATTAACCTCTTCGGTTAAAACATTTTCTGCAACAGTCATAGCAAAAACTTTATAATCCTGAAATACAGAAGCAAATTTTTCGCGGTATCTAAGAAGGTCATATTCTTTAATGTTTATGCCATTATAAAGAATTTCACCCTCGGTTACGTCATAAAAGCGCATTATGAGCTTTGAAAGTGTTGTTTTTCCTGCTCCATTGTGACCGACAACGGCAACGGTTTGCCCCTTGTCTATCTTAAAAGAAACATTTTTTATTATGTAATCTTTACCATTGCTGTATTTAAAGTAAACATTTTTAAACTCAAGGCTTGAAAATTCTTCGGGAATGATGTTTCCACTTTGAATTTTAGGTTCGTATTCAAGAAATTCTCTTAAATTTTGTACCCATAAGCAGTGCTTTTGTTGCATCGCAAAATAATAGGCGAGTTGGTTAAGCTTATTTCTGCAGGTGGTTATTGCTGAAACAAGAACAGAAAATTCTGAAATAGGGATATCACCTGCAACCATAAGCCTATAGCAACCATAAACGAAGCCACCGGCAACGGGGATTATTTCTGCAAAATAATCAGAAATGCATTCAAGCAAAGCGATTTTCCAACCATATTTTTTTATTGTTTTAATATTCTTCTCTATGGCGTGGCGGAACCTTTTTTCCATTACAACAAAAATATTTGTCGTCTTAATTTCCTTTGCAAAATCTTTTAATAGGATAGTTCTTCTTATGTAGTCTTTTTGCCTTTCGTAAGGAGTCATATCTTTTTCTTTTTCAAGTTCCAGGTTGTTTTTTAATACCCTGAAACCGACAACTATAATCGGGCATATCAAAAAAACAAGAAGAATAGGGTCTATAGAGATAAGGTACATAATCAGCAAAAGAAGGCTGACAACTGAACCTATGGTCCAAGCAGAACCTTCAATGATTCTCTTGAATCCGCTTTTTTCTATAACCCAGGTTGCGCGGTTGTATTTATCAAAGAATTCAGGGTTTTCATAGCATCCCAGCTCAACCTCCTGAGCTTTTTTAAAAATCAGGGAATTTATATAGCTTTCGCATTTTATTTCAAATTTAATTCTTACCGTGTAAACGTTGATATAACCTAAAAGGTCAACGAGTAGCTTTCCTAAAACGATAATGCACATCCTTATTGCAAAATCCTTAAAGGAGCCGTTGCCCTCAATAATTGAAAGAGCAGTTTCGAGAAACATAACGTTAACAACAACAGCATAATAAATATTTTCTAAAATATAAGAAAAATATATTATGAAAAGAGAAATTGGCGCACTTTTTAAAGCACATCCCAGCATAAAGGCGGTGTTTTTTATTATATGCGCTTTTTGACGGGGTTTTTTCATTTTTTTTGATTTCATTTCCAGCGCTATCTCCGTATTAAATACAAAATAATTATAAATTGTATATAAAAAAAGCATCGTTGTCAATAAAAAACACGTTTTGTAAAAAAGAAAAAGTTTTTACAAAAAAACACACCTCCTGCAAAAGCTTCACAGGAAATGTGTTTTTGATTTTTTTCTTTCTTTGCTTAAGTCTTTGGCTTTATCATTTTGCCATAGCACCGATTTCCATCATATATGCTCCGATTTGCGCACCGAATTCAGGAGCACCGTCCATAATAAGCTTACCTTTTTGAACGGATTCAAGCATATCATCAATGCTCATTAAAATGCCGAGAGCGCTGTCAAGGTTATTAAAGCGCATTGTGAAGAAGGGAAGGGCGCGTTTGTATTCGCCTCTGCCGGCTTTGCTCTTACCTGCTTTAATTCTGATGTAAGCAGAAACGGAGTCTTCACCGTCAACCTTCCAGGCATAAACACGGTCGGGGCTTTTTGAAGTCCAATCGTGGATTTCAGGGTGCCCCATTTTATTAAGGGTGCTGATACCTGAAGAAAGAAGATAGAAATAGCATTTAACTGTAAGACGTTTGTCTTCCTCTTTTTCAGGGGGAGCGGAGGCAGTTAAAAGAGATGACATTTTAAGAAGAGCCATCATAAACACGCCGAACTCATAAGCATTTTTAAGACCAATCATTTTAGGAAGTGTTGCAGGTCCGATTTTGCCCTTGAAGAAGGCATTCATAGACTCAACATTCTTAAATTGGAGCTCAACAAATTTCTGGTTTTTAACTCTGTAAGCAACCTTGTTTGCATGAACGAGCCATTCATCGCCGTTCACCATAAAGTGAGTTGCCCATTTTCCTTCGGGAGCGTCCTCGTCAAGACAGCTGACCTGATAGATGCAATGAACCTTCTCAAATTTCTTTTTGAGAGAGGGAACGTCTGCAACGATGGTCTTTAAGAGGGGCAACGCACCGCAGAGGAATATTTTATTAGTATATAAAGCTTCCTGTGTGTTAGCCATGTTTGCTTTCCTCCTTAGAATTCATCGTCCCAATCGTTATCTTCCTCAAAGTCGGCTTTCATAACTTCGCGCACGGCTTCAATGATACCATTTGAATCAATGCCGAGTGTGCTCATAATATCCTCGTGAAGACCGATAGGAGCAAATGTATCCTGAATACCGAGCTTCTTGAATGCACAGCCTTTACCGGATTCAACCATTACCTCTGCAACTGCAGAGCCGAGACCGCCGAGAACTGTGTGGTCCTCAACTGTGATAATGCGGCGGGTATCCATAACTGCTTTAAGGATAGCTTCTTTATCAATAGGTTTAATTGTGTGCATATCGAGAACTCTGATTTTTAAACCATCTGCTTTTTCAAGGAATTCTGCAGCCTGGAAAGCCTGGAATACGCAAGAACCGCAAGCAATAATTGTAAGGTCGCTACCCTCATGAACCTCAACTGCCTTACCTACTTCAAAGCCGTAGTTTGCATCCTTGTAAAGAACTCTGTCAAAGCCACGGTTGATTCTGATGTAGAAGGGGCCAGGTGTGTTGTAGGCTGCCATAACAGCGTTGTAGGTTTCGTAGCCATCAGCAGGGCAGATAACAGTAAGGTTCGGAATTGAACGAGTCAAAGCAAGGTCGCATATAGCGTGGTGAGTTGAGCCTGCCTGACCGAAGGATGTTCCTGAGTGAGTTGCAATAACTTTTGCATTAACATTCTGATAGCAGAGGTCTGTGTGAAGCTGGTCTGCAGAACGGAACGATGCAAACTGCGAGAAGGTTGAAAGGAAAGGAACAAGGCCTGCTTTTGCCATACCTGCGGCAATACCAAACATATTTTGTTCTGCAATACCTACGTTAAAGAAACGGTCGGGGAATTTCTTTTGGAAATCACCGATTTTTGTTGATTTAGCAAGGTCAGCTGTGAGAGCAACAACCTCGGGATGTGCCTCAGCAAGCTCAACGAGAGCCTGACCGTAAATTTCAGCTGTGGAGAGAGAAGTTGATTGTTCAGCTGTATAACT
>JAZUOA010000173.1:0-2500 GCA_045604445.1 Acutalibacteraceae bacterium | reverse complement strand
CCGACTTCTACGAGGACGTTAAACCTGAGGCGGTGGAATGGTATAAAAAAAGAAGTGCGGCTCTTAAAGCGGCTAATGGTGGTGAGCCTGTGCCCTCTTTAATGTTCCAGCATATTCCGCTTTTAGAAACCGCCGAGCTTTTGGAAGAATGCCAAAAAGGCGAAAAGGGTTCTGTTGAAGGTCCTGAGGGTAAGTATTATAAGCTTAAAGCAGGAGTTGAGGGTGAAATTGGTGAATACCCCTGCATGGTGAGCAATAAAAACGGTCAGTTTGATGCTATGAAGGAATGCGGTGATATCAAAGCAATTGTATTCGGCCATGACCACACCAACTGCTTTACAGGTCAGATAGACGGAATCAACATTGTTCAGACGGCTTGCGCTTCATTCAGATGCTATGGTACAAGAACGCGCGGTGTTAGAATTTTTGATATAAATGAAGACGGAAGCTATGAAACAAGGTTTTATACCTATAAGGAGCTTTGCGGTGATACTGTTTTAAATGAACTTGCTTTTATCTGGGATGCCGATGGTATGATAAAAGAAAAGATTGCACTCATTGCGGGTGGTGCAGTTGGTGCCGCAGGTGCAGTAGCATTGGGTATAAAGCTGTTAAAAAACAAGTAAGTTGACATAAGTTGGATAAATACTGTATAATTATAAAAAGGAAAGCGAGGTTTTTCTATGAATAACTGTAATGTTATAGCTCACAGAGGCGCCAATTTAGTTGCTCCTCAAAACACAATTGAGGCATTCCGCAAAGCTATAGAAATAGGTTGCGATGGGTTTGAAACCGATATTCATCTTACTAAGGACGGTATCCCTGTTGTTTGTCATAACTTTACAATAGATGAAACCTCAAATGGTGTTGGAGCAATTAAGGATATGACTCTTGAAGAGCTCCGCCAATATGATTTCGGAAGCTACAAGGGTGAGGAGTTTAAGGGTGTTAAAATCCCTACTCTTGATGAATTTTTGGAGATCAGCGCTCAGATGGGCGATAAAATGAAGGTGCTTGATATAGAGCTGAAAAGTGAGCATTTTGGTGAGGCAGGTACTGAGCTTGCGGAAAAAACAATAGATGCCGTTAAAAACCATGGGCTTTTTGACAAGCTTCTTATTTCCAGCTTTGACCCTGCGTTGCTTGTTGTTTGCAAAAAGATTGATAAAAATTGTAAAACAGGCATTCTTTACAGCCCTAATCATATGATAGCTCTTAAAATTGCTCCAAGACCCGTAAGCTTTGCAAGGGAAATAGGCGCAGATGCACTTCATCCTTTCCATATGCTTGTTACTCGCCTTTATGTTGAGCGCGCTCACAGAGCAGGATTACAGGTTAACCCCTGGACAGTTAATAAGGATACAACAGCAAAACACCTTATTGATTTAGGCGTTGATGGTATTATTACTGATGATGCAGGTTTAGTTAACGGACTTTTAGGGAAATAATATGTCAGATATTTTAGAATCCTTGCGAACTTGGGTGGAAATAGATTTAGATGCCCTGGAAGCAAACCTTGAAAATGTAAGGGCTAATTTGCCCCTAAATACAAAAATACTCGCTGTGGTTAAGGCTAATGCCTATGGCCACGGCGCTGTTAAGGTTTCAGCTTTTTTGCAGGATAAGGTGGATTATCTGGCAGTTGCTTCAACGGATGAGGCATTAGAAATAAGAAAAAACGGAGTAGATTGCCCCATACTTATTTTAGGGCATATTCCTTATGGTGATTATAAATTTGCAGTAAAATATAACCTGACTGTAACAGTTTCTGATTTAACCGAGGCTACATTGTTATCTCAAGCGGCAGTTAAGCGAGGAGTAAATGCAAAAATGCATATCGCTGTTGACACGGGAATGTCGCGGATAGGGTTTGCTTTAAATGAAGCTTCTGTTGAAGAAATAAAAAAAATAAAAAAGCTGCCGAATGTTGAAATTGAAGGTGTGTTCAGCCATTTTGCAGCGGCAGATATGGTTGATAAAGCATATACAAATATGCAGATCGAAGCCTTTACTGCATTTTTGAATATGCTTAAAAATGCCGGAATAACTCCTGAAATAAAACACCTTTATAATAGCGCTGCTATTGCAGATTTAAATTGCCCGTACGATATGGTAAGGCAAGGGATTATACTTTATGGCTTAAGGCCATCTGATGAAGTAGAATTTAAAAATATAAAAAAGCCAACGCCGGTTATGGCAATGAAAACTCATATTGTGCAAATAAAAACTCTTGAAGCAGGTGTTTCAGTCAGCTATGGCTGCACCTATAAAACAACTGCCCAAACCAGAGTTGCAACTCTTTGCGCCGGCTATGCAGACGGAGTGCCCCGCGCTTTATCCAACAATGGTGGTGTGCTTATAAGAGGTAAATATGCGCCGATTATCGGCAGAGTGTGCATGGATCAATTTATGGTTGATATAACAAATATCCCCGAAGCCGAAAATGGTGACACGGCAACTATTTTTGGTGGCGATGAAGTCGGAGGCCAAGCGGTCTTAG
>JAZUOA010000172.1:0-10405 GCA_045604445.1 Acutalibacteraceae bacterium | reverse complement strand
CTATAAAGGGTTCAAGGCCATATTGCTCTATTTGCTCCTTACCATCAAGCCCTAAAAGCTTTTCAACTTCAAGCTCAACAGGCAGGCCGTGGGTATCCCAGCCTGCCTTACGGGGAACCATGCAACCTTTCATAGTGCGGTAGCGGGGAATCATATCCTTGATAACACGGGTTAAAACGTGACCGATATGAGGCTTTCCGTTAGCCGTGGGGGGACCGTCGTAGAAAACATACGGTGTACCGTCTTTTCTTTCTTCGATACTTTTTTCAAAAATCTTTTGGTCTCGCCAGAACTTTTCAATTTTCTTTTCCTGCTCAACAAAATTAACGTTGGGGGAAATAGGTTCGTACATTGACTTTACCTCCAAAATAATAAAATGGCAAGTGGCAAATTAAAGGTCTGCGGCGCTTTTTATAATGCTGATCGCAGGTCCCGAAACTTGCAACTTTCAGCTTGCAACTTTCAATTTAAAAAGCCTTTGCCCCGTAAATACAGGACAAAGACTTACTTTGTAACCACCCATAATTACTGCGTACTTCATACGCGGTTCTTTTAACGGTGAACAACCGGAGAGGCCTACTGAAATTTTCAACCCTCGGCTCAGGAGTGATATTCGACATCTGTGCTTCATATCGGGCTTGCACCGCCCCCGATTCGCTTTATTTCCGCAAAAGAGCTACTGTCTCCGTCAATGCCTTTTCATACATAGGCTATAATAACACGAAAGATAAAATATTTCAAGGGTTTTTACTTTATTATTTCTAATCAAAAAAATCTTTACATAATTGATGTATTAGGTTATAATAATTATTTGTAAAAATATGTAACCCGGTATTTAATTAAAAAGAAAATCTGATTTTATTTGAAAGGAATATATTTATGCTTCAATTTGAAGAATTAAGACTCGAGCTCCTCTCTTACGAGGATAAGCTGAAAGACCTTGCAGAAGCATTGGGTCTTCAAAAAATGAAAGATGAAGTTAAAGAGCTTGAAGAAGAGAGCGCTAAGGATGGCTTTTGGGATGATATTCAAAAATCCCAGAAAATCACTCAACATATGGCAGGGCTTAAAAACAAAATCCAGGCTTATGATGACCTTACCGGCGTTTTTGAAGACACCTTAACGCTCATCGAGCTTGCCAATGAAGAAGAGGATGAAAGCCTTTTCGATGAATGCCGTTCAAGCGTTGATGAATTCATTTCATCCCTTGATTCTATGACCCTTTCAACTCTCCTTACAGGTGAATATGATAAAAACAACGCTATCCTCACCTTCCACGCAGGCGCAGGCGGAACAGAAGCTCAGGATTGGGCTCAGATGCTTTTCAGGATGTATAACCGTTGGGGTGAGCGCCATGGCTTTAAGGTTTCAACCCTTGATTACCTTGATGGCGATGAAGCAGGTCTTAAATCTGCAGTTATTCTTATAGAGGGCGAAAATGCCTACGGCTATATGAAGAGCGAAAGCGGTATCCACCGCCTTGTTCGCGTTTCACCCTTTGATGCTTCCGGCAGGCGCCACACATCCTTTGCATCCTTGGAGGTTATGCCTGAAATTGATGACAGCATTGAGGTTGAAATTGCCCCTGAAGATATTAAAATGGATGTTTACCGTTCATCAGGAGCAGGCGGTCAGAAGGTTAATAAAACCTCATCTGCTGTTCGCCTCACCCATATTCCTACAGGCATTGTTTGCTCCTGTCAGGTTGAAAGAAGCCAGCATCAGAACCGCGAGGTTGCAATGCGTATGCTTAAATCAAAGCTTATCGAAATTAAAGAGCGCGAGCATCTTGATAAAATAAGCGATATTAAGGGTGTTCAGAAAGAAATTGCATGGGGTAGCCAGATTCGTTCCTATGTATTTATGCCCTACACTTTAGCAAAAGACCACAGAACAAGCTTTGAAAACGGCAATATAAACGCTGTTATGGATGGCGATATTGACGGATTCATCAACGCTTACCTTAAAATGCAGGCTAATCAGTAATATGAATATTAAAGAAGAATCCTTAAAAAAGCATTATGAATGGAACGGTAAAATCGAAGTTGTTGCCCGTTGCCCCATTGAAACCCGAGAGGATATGGCTTTAGCCTATACCCCCGGCGTTGCCGAGGCTTGCCTTACTATAAAAGATGATGTTAACAAATCATTTGAGCTCACAAGGCGAAACAACCTTGTTGCCGTTGTAACCGATGGCACCGCCGTTTTAGGTTTAGGCGATATAGGCGCCGAGGCAGGAATGCCCGTTATGGAAGGCAAATGCGCGCTTTTCAAAAAATTCGCTGATGTTGACGCCTTTCCCCTTTGCATAAAATCCAAAGATGTTGATGAAATTGTCAGAACGATTTATTTGCTTTCAGGCAGCTTTGGCGGAATTAACCTTGAAGATATTGCCGCCCCCCGATGCTTTGAAATAGAAAAAAAGCTTAAAGAAATTTGCGACATTCCCATTTTCCACGATGACCAGCATGGCACAGCGGTAGTTGTGCTTGCGGGGGTTATAAACGCCCTAAGGGTTGTTGGCAAAAAAATCGAGGATGTTAAAATAGTTGTTAACGGCTTAGGTGCCGCAGGAACAGCTATTTCAAAAATGCTTATTGCCGCAGGGGCTAAAAATATGGTTCTTGTTGACAGGCGCGGAATTATTGATGAAGCCGATGAGCTTTTAGGCGAAGAAAGGCAAAGCTTAGCCCGAATCACAAACCCCGAAAAGCTTACAGGTGGCTTAGAGGTTGCAATTAAAAATGCCGATGTTTTTGTGGGCGTTTCTGCCCCCGGTATTGTAAGCGAAGAAATGATTCGCTCAATGAACAGAGATTCTATAGTTTTTGCAATGGCTAACCCCACCCCGGAAATTATGCCCGACAAGGCAAAAAACGCAGGAGCAAGAATTGTTGGCACAGGCAGGTCAGATTTCCCAAACCAGATTAACAATGTTCTTGTTTTCCCGGGAGTTTGCAGGGGCGCCGTTGATTGCGGCGCAGCCCCTATAACGAAAGAAATGACGCTTGCCGCCGCCTACGCTTTGGCAAACCATATACCCGAAAGCGAGCTTACCGAGGAAAATATTATCCCCTCGGCTCTTGACAGAACAGTTGCCTCAGAGATTGCAGAAGCAGTTAAAAAATCTGCTGTAGCAAGCGGAAACATAAGATAAAATTAACCACCTATGGAATTCGTTAGCCGAATTCCATAGGTGGTTTGGTTTTTAGTTAAATTTAATTATGAGCAGCAGTAGATATACTTGCTTGTACGAAGCGTAGAAGATTCATAATCGCATCTTGTGCAACATTCATAATCATAAGTTTTTTCAAGACAACGAGGTGCAGTTGTACGTGCCTTATGAGTAATTGTAGATACAACTGTACTTTCTAATTTGTGACCCAATAAAGTACAAGTTAAACCATAAGTGGTAGCTCCGTTATTCTCTTTATCAGGGTTTGAGTAGTAAGCAATAATTTTTGCCTTTGTTTCCTCAGATATATCATCATTTTCAATGTAAATTTCGATTTCAGTTAATGCGGCATTTTTTTCGGCTGCTGCGGCAGGCAAAGCCATAACGCTTAAAGCAACAATAAGCGCTAAAATAAAAGATAAAATTCTTTTAGTTTTCATTTTTATTCTCCAAATTTTCAATTATTTCCAAAAGAACCTGCTTATCATTATGCATGTAACTATATGCATTACCATTATGGGAAAAATATATCTGAACTAAATTCACATCATTTAATTCTTCTATGTAACACTTCAATCCGTTAATTTCCATTATTTCAGTATTCCCATAAATAACCTCATCAGGTATTTGCGTGTTTAAATCTATAATACACCCATAACCGCAACCTTCGAACGATATTGAAATCACTTCACTACCATTACGTTGATATATTTCTATATTTTCAACAGTTATTCCCTCAGGCATTTGTACCGGTAAAAGAACATCTTTGTTTTCTTTTGCGAAAAAGCTTTCAGCATCCTCGTAAATATGACCCTGTTCATATCGTCTAAATGAAATACCGTTTTCCTGTTGTTCCACTCCGATAGGCACATTTATAATAGAACCGAAACGCTCTTTCATTTCATTAAATATATCCCATTCAAATGCGATTGAAGCAAGGCTGAATAATGCAACCAATATAGAAATAATTGCGGCAATAAGCAAAATTCTTTTAGTCTTCGCAGCTTTCTTTGGCTTTTCAACAGCCGTCTCAGAAAACTGCTTTACATCCGTACTAAAAAGTTTTCTGACCTTTTCTTTAATATGTTCGGGGCTGAGCTCTTCGTTTTTTCCTTGTATATCGAGCAAAACCGAAACATTGCTGTTAACTGCATCAATATTCATTTCGCCCAAAGGCTTATTCACCTCGGCATCTATAACAAATTCCAGATATGCTATCATAAGCCTTCTGTTTTTATTTTCAATTATATCTGCCATAATTTTTGCTCCTTTCCCGAAAAGATTTTCTCCTTTCAACTATATATGTCAAAAAGTTGAAAATACTACAAAAATTTTTTAAAAAAATTTTTATTTTTTTGAAAAGGTTTTTTAAAAGAAAATTTTGATAATAAACTGACCAAAAGCCGAAAACATAACCTTGCTGCTGAGCTTAAGCTTATCATTCAATCGCTTTTTCCTTACTGTAACGTTGCCGTATTCAATGCCAAGCTCTTCTGCAATTTGTTGGTTAGTTTTTCCCTCTATATAAACCTTTTTATAAAGCTCAAATTCTTTCTTTTTCAAGGAACGTAAAATTATATCCTTGCGTTTAAGTATTTCCGAATCGCTCATTCTGAAATACTCATCAAATTGAGCAAACAAAACATCCAAGCTCCCCTCAAGCTCATCCAAAGAAACAAGCATATATTCTCTGTTTTTCTTTCTGTAAAGCTCTTTTATTTTGTTGGATGCAACAACAAAAAGCCAATGCTCTATGGCATTATCCTCCAAAACAGCATGCTTTTGCCAAAAAAGCAAAAATACCTCTTGAGTAATTTCCTCTGCTTCTTCCTTCTTGCAACCATGCTTTGCCATACAAAACTGAAAAACATTATTATACATAGCAATTGCAATTTCACTTGCTCTTTTTTCATCTATCATAATAACTCTCCGTTTTTTATTCTTTGGTTATTATTTCAATCCAAAATAACATTCCATATGATTGTATGCCCTTTCCGCCTAAAAGTCAAGAAGCATTTACTCCACCAAAAACGATGCGTGCCGGAACTATAAAGACCCTCCTCTGCAGAAAAAACAATCCAAAAAATCCTTGACTAACCCTGAAGTTGATGCTATACTCTTACAGTAATAAATTATCCGATAAATCCACTTCATCACTATTCACTCTTACTTATTACTTTAAATATGGGGGCGTAGCTCAGCTGGGAGAGCGCTTGAATGGCATTCAAGAGGTCATCGGTTCGATCCCGACCGTCTCCACCAAAACTCTGTACACATTAGTGTGCGGAGTTTTATTATATATGGCTTTATTGAAATGCTGATATATTTGTGTTACAATCTTTACTGTAATACATCTGACGGATATACAGATAATGTTTATAAATATTAAGGAGAAAAAATGAAGCCTAATATTATTTTATATTTTTCCGATCAACAGCGCTGGGACACTCTGAACAGTAACCTGATGCCTAATGTCTGGGAATTAGGAGAAGAAGGAGTGCTGTTTGAGAATTCTTTTACTTGCCAGCCGGTTTGCGGCCCTGCCCGTGCCTGTTTGCAGACAGGTCAGTTTGCAACTGAAAACCGTTGCTATTGGAACGGGATTGCTTTGAAAGAAAATACAAAAACTTTAGCTGATTATTTTAATGAAAACGGCTATGATACAGCATATATCGGGAAATGGCATCTTGCTTCAGACCGTTATGCAGGCATCGGTGTTCATTGCGAAAAAACAGCTGTTCCGAAGGAAAGACAAGGCGGTTATAAATACTGGCGTGCGGCAGATGTTCTAGAGTTTACCTCACACGGTTATGACGGATATGTTTTTGACGGTAACGGTAATCAGATTGATTTTAAGGGTTACAGAGCGGATTGTATAAATGACTTTGCGGTTGAATATGTAAATAACCATAGCGGCGAAAAGCCTTTCTTTATGTTTGTTTCACAGCTTGAGCCACATCACCAGAATGACAGAGGTCATTTTGAAGGACCAACAGATAAAGTTGATGATTTTCGCGACTATCCTTTACCGGAGGATTTAACATTTCTTAAGGGCAATTACAGAGAAGAGTATCCCGATTATCTCGCTGCTATTCATTCCCTTGATGAAAATGTCGGAAGGCTTGTTAAAGCTTTGAAGGATAAAGATCAGTATGATAATACGGTTATTGTTTACACAAGTGACCACGGTTGTCATTTTAAAACACGAAATGCCGAATATAAACGCAGCTGTCACGATTCGAGTATACATACACCCCTTGTTTTTGGTGGCGGTGCTGTAGATAAAGGCGAGATTATGAATTGTCTTGTCAGTCTTATCGACATTCCCCCTACACTTATGAGTCTTGCAGAAATTGAGATACCGAAAGCCTGTTCCGGAAAGATTCTCCCTGTTAACAGGAAAGATGTTCCTGAAAGAGATTGTGTTTTTATTCAGATCAGTGAATCACAAGTCGGCAGGGCAGTACGCACAAAGGAGTGGAAGTATTCTGCTAAAGCACTCGGACCGGGAAATATAAAACACAGCGCACGGATTTATTATGATGATTTTTTATATGACCTGAAAAATGATCCTGACGAAAGATATAACCTTGTAAATGATAAAGAATACCTTGATGCCTTAAGAAAAATGAGAGAGTTACTTGCACGTGAAATGGTTAAAGCCGGTGAGAAAAAACCGATGTTTTACAAGCCTTTAAAAGCAAAAAGTTTCTAATTTTTATGCACTACTGATAATGCAGAAAATATCAGTATGTATTATAGCTGTACCGTTTTGTGATCGAAGAGTTTTTAAAGCTTGAAGTGGAGAACATAGGGTGCGTTTCTGCCTGTATCAGGAAGGATGTTGATTTCTTCTTTAAAAACAGTTAAGGCAAACCACACATAAGGAGAAAAAATGAGCGGTTACAGTTTTAAATGTGAGCATTTCTTTTATACATTCCTCAAAAAGCATTATTGTCCGAATTGCGGAAATAAATTATTAAGAAAGAAGGTTTCAGTAGTTATTAATTCTGAATCTCCTGAAGCAAAAGATTATGATTTTGAGGTCGCAGACACTATCGTAAAAGGAGATATGAAATTTACACATATTGAACTTTATTGCAATCAGTGCAATAAATATTATGCGATTAAAAAAGCAAAAAACAATAAATTTTAATAGCGCACTCACTCACCACCGGAGGTGTAAGTGCCATAAAATGAGAGGTAACACGGTTTTATCCGTATTACCTCTTTTTCTGCCCTTAGCAATCCAGCTCTTATACCCCGGCGTTTGTAAAATCAATGGGTATAAGACTATTTTTTATTTATAATTTTCAATTTTGTTTATCAGCTTCCTGCCAATAAGTTCAGCAAGCTTTAAACCTACCTGAGTTTCTTCAATTGTGTTAAGTGAATCAAAAAAGTGATTAGTTTCAAAGGTAAAATCGCCCTTATAATCTATATCCGCAAGGGCTTTTGTTATTTCCTCCCAGTTCATTTCGCTAAGGCCGGGAAGGGTATGCATATCATCTTTATAATCATTATCATGAATATGCAATGCCTGAAGCCTATTGCCTAAAACTCGTATACAATCCTGAGCTTCTCTTCCCGAAAGGCTGCAATGGCCCACATCAATGCAAGCAACAAACATTTCGTTGTTTATTTCATCTACATAGCGAGCGTGCTCATAAGGATTACTGCATATACTGCCCCTGGTAACACCGCGTTTTTTATCACCGCACCACATATTTTCGCATGCAATTTTAACGCCTGCCTCCTCTGCATAAGGAAGCAAGGTTTTGTAATATTTCATATTATTATAAAATACCTCTTCTTCGTGACCTATGTATTTACCTGTTCCTATCGGGTGAACAATCAGCGTTTTAATTCCCATAAGTCCTGCAATTTCAAGTGCCCTTATATTGCGCTGAACAAGGAGATTATAAGCCGTTTCTGCATCTTCATTATAAATATAGCTTACCGCGTGACCTTGATTAAAATATATATCATTCCTTTCGGCTGTTTTGCAAAGCGCCGATATATACTTTTTATATTCTGCAGAATTCAGAATACTATCATCCTGCTTAAGCTTCGACATGCTGTAATCAATAGCATCAAACCCGGCTT
Organism: Acutalibacteraceae bacterium; assembly: GCA_045604445.1. Lineage (GTDB taxonomy): Bacteria > Bacillota > Clostridia > Oscillospirales > Acutalibacteraceae > DTU089. Next base: position 2,124 of record JAZUOA010000172.1, on the reverse strand, counting down.
GGGCAATAAGCTCTATTGCTTTTATATCTCCAAATTTAGAAGCACAATTTATCGTTTGCGATAAAATCATATATTTCACTCCGATATCAGATAATTATATTTGTATGATAACATTTTAGTTATTTTTGTCAATTAAATATTTACAAAAATAATTTAAACTGCTATACTTATTATGTTTATAATACTCAATTTGAGTGAATTGAAAGGAATGTTTTTATGAAAAGTTCTAAAAAAGCTCTTTCCTTAATTCTTGCGGTTATTATGACTGTAACATGCTTTTCCGTTGCAGGCTACGCCGCAGAGGCTGAGGAATATATCCCCTCTATCGTAATACCAGGTATTTTCCAAAGTGAAACAAAATACTACGAAAACGGCAAGGTTGCCGTTAAAAGCGACGGTTCTGCCTATGAAGCTCCCTTCTTTATGGATTCCACCATTGAGATTGTAGGCTCTGCTTTAACAGATGCGCTTGTTCCTATTTCCGAGCTTCTTATTAACCAAGAAGATAAAGATGAACAAGCTGCTTATGCCGTAGGTAACCTTTTAGGTGAAGTTCTTATGGAAAAAAGCCGTTGCGATGAAAACGGCAAATTTGTTCACGATATCCGCGCAACAAAATACAACGCTAGCTTTGCAGAGCTTTCTCCTTATAACCAAGAATATATTATTGACCAAATCCCCTTGCAGAACTACATCGATGTTGCGGGCGGTGAAAACCTTTATTTCTTCTCCTACGCTTCATTAGGCAATATGAAGGATACTGCTCAGGAGCTTTATGATTTTATTCAATTTGTTAAAGAGGATGCAGGCTCCGACAAGGTTAACATTGTTCCCATCAGCCAGGGTGGTTCCGTTGCAAATGCTCTTATGCAAATCTATAAAGATAACAACAGAAGCCTTGCAGAGGATATAAACAGAATCGTTTTTGTTGTTCCTGCCCTTGATGGTTCAACTCTTATCGGTGAAATTTACCAATATGGTCTTCTTGATGACAGCTACGAGCTTTATAACACTATGCTTCCCTCCCTTATGGGCGAGGGTGATATGATAAGCTACCTTGTTAATATCATTCTTCGCATTATGCCTAATGCAGATGTTAACAACATCCTTGATGTTGCAGTTAAGGTGCTTATTAACGACTATACGAGATATTCAACACTCCTTTGGGGACTTTGCCCTGCAGGCAACTACCCTGCTTGCCGCGAAATGTACCTTATGGATGAAGGCCTTGAGGTCATCCGCGAGCAAACAGATTGGTTCTATGATGCTCAGGTTAATTCTGATGCAAATATCCTCAAAGCAATTGAGGACGGAGTTGAAGTGTTTGATATTGTAGACTATAATGTTCCCCTCTATCAAATCGTTGATTCTTATGATGATGTTAACGCAGACGGTATCATTCAGCTTGATTCAACCTCTATGGGTGCTTTCAGCCTTGGCGTTGATAAAAAGCTCCCTGCAAGCTATGTTTACGATTACAGCCGTTGCACTGATCCCCAAAACCATAACCATTGCGATCCTAACGGCATCGTTGATGCTTATGCAGGTCTTCTCCCTGAAACAACCTTCTATTTTTACAATCAAGACCATGAAAAAACAGGCTCTAACGATGTTATAATGAAGCTTGTTACAGCTCTTATGACCGATCCTGAGTTTGTTGACGTTAATTCCTATCCCGATAAATTCCCTCAGTTCAATGTTGGCAGAAATTCTAAAGGACTTATGAAAGATATTGCCGCAATGAAGGAATATGACAGATCAGGGCTTACACCCGAGCAGTGCGATGAGCTTGATTCAGCAATTGCAGTAGCAGAAGAAGCTCTTGATAACACAAATGTTGACCTTAACGAATTTGAAGCAGCAAAGGCTCATTTTTATGATGTTCGCGATAAAATCCTCAACGGCGAAAAAGAGCCCGAGGTTGATACTGATAACGATGCATATCTGGATTTCGGTGATTTACTCTATACTCTTATAGAGGTTCTCAGCGATATTCTTTACCTTCTCTTCGGTGGCGGTGGCTTCAGCGAAATGTAAGCTTAAAAATAATCTAAAAAAGGGGCTGTAAAAAAACTCACGTTTTTTTACAGCTCATTTTTAGGGGATAGGAAAAAATGATGCAGA